>DATGQC010000239.1:0-3932 GCA_035304425.1 Advenella sp. | reverse complement strand
GCCGGCCGACCGTAATCATAGAGTTCATTGAGCGCGGCCCGGATCGTGCGGCCGGTAAAGAGAATGTCGTCGATCAGAAAAATGTGCGCGCCTTCGACTTCGAACGGCACGTGACTTGGCTGGGTCTGCGAATGCAACCCGATGCGGTTGAAGTCGTCGCGATGCAGACTGGTATTGAGCGTGCCCGGCTGATTGGGCAAATTCAGATCGGTACAGAGACGCCGTGCCAGCCAGGCGCCCCCCGAATAAATACCCACCAGATATGTGTTGGCCGGGTCAGTACCCTGTAGCTTTTCGCTCAGGGCATTTTTCAGATGCGCGTACAGTTCTTCGGCGCTGGGCAGGCTGCCTGTCATGGTTTTCCTATCCTAGTTAGCAAAGGTGCCGTTATCAAAGATGCCGTTATTTTAAGCTATCCAGATAGCGTTGAAGAATAACTGCGGCTGCAACGGCATCATCTTCTTCATTGTTGCCAAGCAGCGCCTGCGCTTCCATGCTGGAACCGCGTTCGTCGATCAGCTCTACCCGCAGGCCAAAACGGCCGTGCAACTGGTTGGCAAAGCGTCGGGCGTATTTGGAGGCAGGCTGTTCGTCGCCCGCAATGGTAAGCGGCAGGCCCACCACCACTCTTTCGGGCTGCCATTCTTGCAGCAGAGCCGCAATACGGGCAAAGCGGCCGTCGCGCGTTACCTCGCGAATGATGCACAACGGGCGTGCCTGTCGCGTCAAGGTATTGCCCAGGGCCACGCCGGTTTTCTTCATGCCGGCATCAAACGCCAGCAGGGTTTCTTCAGGCATGGCCGGCATCACCGGACAGCGCAGCAGGCTCGATGCCGAGCAGCGCCAGCGCTGCCGTGTAGCGGTCAGCCGGTCGTTTATTGAAAATGATATTGCGGTCTGCGCTGACATTAAGCCAGGCGTTGGCGGCAATTTCCTGCTCCAGCTGACCCGCGGACCAGCCGGCATAACCCAGCGTAATGAAAATTTGTTGCGGACCTTCGCCACGCGCCAAATCTTCCAGCACGTCGCGCGACGTGGTCAGCGCCATGTCGCCCAGCACGACGCTGGAACGATAATGTCCTGCCGGGTGATGCAGGACGAAACCGCGATCAGTTTGCACAGGCCCGCCATAGAAAACGGTCTGCGCCGCCAGGTCGGCATTGACTTCCAGCTCGAGCCGTTCCAGCAACTGCTCCACCGACAGATCGGTGGGCCGGTTCAGCAACAGCCCCAGCGCACCATCTTCGGAATGTTCACAAACATATACCACGCCACCTTCGAAAATATCGGATGTCTGCGAAGGCATGGCCATGAGGAACTGGTTCGCCATACTGACAAATTCAGATTCTTTTTTGTCTTCGTGTTCGGTCATGGTCCTTCCTTGTTGAGGATGCGCGTCAGATTTCCATCATTTCAAAGTCTTCCTTGCGCGCACCGCATTCAGGACAGACCCAGTTGGGGGGAACGTCTTCCCATTTGGTACCCGGCGCAATCCCTTCCTCGGGAACGCCGGTTTCCTCATCATAAACCCAACCACAAATTAAACACATCCAGGTACGCATAATACGGTTATTTCCTAACATTCAAATGTAACTTCACGAATCGGATGGAACCGCCCATTGAGCGTGTTCCCGAAAACATGCCTGCGCACGCTTTAATACCCATTTTAATTTAAAATGATACCTTTGGCCCGTTTTCCCAAAAACCGCGCCGTGCTTTTTTGTGCATCGGTTATTTTCACCGCTTTTGTTTTTGCTTATTACGCCTCGTGTCCCCTGATCTTGCCCCTGCAGTGCTGTTTTTCAACCATCTGGATCCGACCGGACGCTCCGGCCTTGCGGGCGATGTCCTGACCGCCGCGCAATTTGGCTGCCAGGCGGTCACCGCGCTGACAGCCATCACGGTGCAGGACACCGGCGTCATAGAGGAAATCCATCCCGTTGCCGACGACATTCTGGACAACCAGGCCCGCTGTCTGCTCGAAGACATCCCGGTACACGCCATCCGGGCCGGCGGCCTGTACAGTCCTGACCATGTCAGCGTGATTGCGCAAATAGCCGCCGATTACGACAGCGTTCCGCTGGTTCTGTATCTTGGACCGCAATACGCATCGGTCATCGAAGACAGTTCCGACGACGAGATCGAAGCGCTGCTCCAGGCAACCTGGGAGACCCTTATCCCACAGGCAGGCTGCGTGGTCGTTGACTGCAGCTACCTGAATCTGTGGGCTCCTGAAGATGACCATGATGACGAGAACCCGATCCCTGTGGTACTTGAAGCCATTCTGACAGCCGGGGCAAAATCGTGCCTGGCGCTGTTTTGCCCGTCCCCGGACGATACCCATCAGCATGTCTTGCTCGAAGGCGGCGATCGTAGTCTTGCCTTCGGCTTTTTTCCACTGGCCGGGCAGTCTGAAGCCGGCGATATCATCAGCGCTGCCCTCGCCTGCGAACTGACGCAGGGTCAGGCGTTGCCACAAGCCTGCGAGCGTGCGATTACCTACGCCCACAAGGCGCTGGCCGACGGACGCAAGCTGGGCATGAGCAAGCTGGTTGCGCAACGACTGCAGAAGCCCTGATCCGCCACCAGATACCGCGTTGCGAACAACCGTCAGCGCTTTCTCGCTATACTTCCAGAGGTATCGGCATTCCCACAGGCATAACCGCGCAATGAAAGCAAACACATTCCCCTCCGGCCTATATGGCATTACGCCCGAATGGCACGATGCCAAGCGCCTGCAACAGGCGGTTGCGCTGGCCTGCGAAGGCGGCATGCGCGTGTTGCAGTGGCGACAGAAAACCATGCCGCCCGAACAGGCGCGCGTTATCGCGGCATCACTGCGGAAGATCTGTCGCGCGTCAGACGTACTGTTTATTGTCAATGATGACTGGCAACTGGCGTTGGAGCTGGATGCCGACGGCGTCCATTTAGGCAAGAACGATGCCGCCATCACAACCGTGCGCGCGCAATTGCAGCAACGGAACCACGCGCCCTTGCTGATCGGCGTCTCCTGCTATGACAGCCTGGCACTGGCCGACAGCGCCACGCAGGCGCAGGCAGATTACATTGCCTTTGGCGCGCTTTTTCCCTCTACGGTCAAGCCCGACGCAGTCCGAGCGCCACTGTCGTTGTTCCAGGCAGCCAGAAAACCGCAGGGGACCACGCACACGCCGGCACTGGTGGGAATTGGCGGAATCAACAGGCAAAACGCGCATCTGGCGGTAGAAGCCGGCGCCGACAGCATCGCCGTCATCACCGGCTTATTTGGCGAGCCAGACATCCGCAGCGCCGCCGCCTACTACGCGTCGCTGTTTGACCCGCATCCTTCGCCGTCATCATGATCGGCGCTTTCCCGCCCGGTCCTGTCACCGGCACTGCCGGCCCCGCCGCCCGCAGCAAGCCCTGACACAACCGGCCTCTTTTCTTTTTTTCAGATAAAGATTTCATTATGTCCCAGAACGAAGTTCTCTTTAAACGTGCTCTTCAATCCATTCCCGGTGGCGTCAACTCGCCGGTACGGGCGTTCCGCTCGGTAGGCGGCACGCCGCGCTTCATCAGCAAGGCGAAAGATGCTTATATCTGGGATGCCGATGGCAAACAGTATATTGATTACCTGGGCTCCTGGGGTCCGGCAATTGTTGGCCATGCGCATCCGGAAGTGGTTCAGGCCGTGCAACGGGCTGCTGAATCAGGCCTGTCTTTCGGCGCGCCGACCGAAGCCGAGTCTTTGCTGGCCGAAGCCATTATCGCCCGCATCCCATCCATTGAAAAGGTGCGCCTGGTCAGCTCCGGGACAGAAGCGACCATGAGCGCCATTCGCCTGGCCCGCGGCGCCACCGGACGCAATAAAATCATCAAGTTCGAGGGCTGCTACCATGGTCATGCCGATAGCCTGCTGGTCAAGGCCGGCTCCGGACTGCTCACTTTCGGCA
>DATGQC010000238.1:0-12220 GCA_035304425.1 Advenella sp. | reverse complement strand
CCGGTAATACCCTGAGTGATGACTTTGGAGTCTTTATTGATCAGAATTGACATGAAAAATTCCTTGCTTACTTAACGGCGGCTACGACTTTGGTCGCGGCTTCAGCCATGGTATCGGCGCTGATGATTGGCAGTCCGGACTCGGCGAGCATTTTTTTGCCCATCTCTTCATTAGTACCCTTCATGCGCACAACCAGAGGGACCGAGAGGTTGACGGCTTTGCAGGCAGCGATGACGCCTTCGGCGATGACATCGCAGCGCATGATGCCGCCAAAAATGTTCACAAGAATTGCCTTGACTTCCTTGTTTTTGAGCATGATCTTGAATGCTTCGGTGACCTTTTCAGCGGTCGCGCCACCCCCCACATCCAGGAAGTTGGCAGGCTCGCCGCCAAACAGTTTGATCGTATCCATGGTGGCCATGGCAAGACCAGCGCCATTTACCAGGCAACCGATATTGCCGTCCAGCTGAATGTAAGCCAGGTCAAACTTGCTGGCCTCGATTTCGGCAGGATCTTCTTCGTCCAGATCGCGATATTCAACAATCTCCGGGTGACGGAACAATGCATTCGAGTCAAAGTTGAATTTCGCATCAAGCGCAACAATATCGCCCGAGCCGGTCAGGATCAGTGGGTTGATTTCAGCCAGGGAAGAGTCGGTATCCCAGTAGGCCGTGTACAGCTTTTGGAATTCAACGGCAGCCTTCTCGACCGACGCATCGGGTACGCCAATACCACGCGCCAGTTCCCGCGCTTCCTCATCGGTGAAGCCCTTGGCAGGATCAACAAACACTTTCAGGATTTTTTCCGGTGTTTTTTCCGCCACTTCCTCAACATCCATGCCGCCTTCGCTAGAAGCCATCACACATACGCGTTGGCTATTGCGATCGGTCACGATGCCGACATAGTATTCCTTTTTGATATCCGCGCCTTCTTCAACGAGCAAGCGGTTCACTTTCTGGCCCGCAGCGCCGGTTTGGTGGGTAACCAGTTGCATACCCAGGATTTCTGAAGCCAGCTGGCGTACTTCGTCGATAGACTTTGCCAGTTTCACGCCGCCGCCCTTGCCACGGCCGCCCGCATGAATCTGCGCCTTGACAACCCAAACCGGGCCACCGAGCTTCTCTGCGGCAGCAACTGCCTCATCTACGGAAAATGCGGGGATGCCGCGAGGCACCGTCACGCCGAATTTTTTCAGCAGCTCTTTGCCTTGATACTCATGGATCTTCATGTATTACCTATTAGCGTAGGATAAAAAAACAAATGCTCAGCGTTGCGCGAGCACACGAAATGAGACTGATGGAAGCCTGTACTACGGTCATCACTGTCTAGCCCTGCGTTTACCACCCGCTTGCGGGTTGACATACCACTCTGGATAATACTCCCGGACCACAGAAGAGGTCAGCGCCAGCGCGTGGCACCCTTCCAGCTGGAACGGCTTTTTTCCGGTCTTTTCGGCATGCTCGCGGCGCTGCGCAGACAAGCTCTGCACGAAGACCGTAGGCAACAGCACAACCAGCTCGGACATATGCGTACAGCCATCGATACGGCCAAAGCGGTCACGCACCGCCGCCCTGAACTGGCGCAGCAGATGCAATCCGATCAGACCACGGTATGCCTCTTCAATAGCCATGCACGCCGCATCGTAAGGCGCAGCCTGATATTTGGCCCGAACATCGGAAATCATCCCCTCGGGCGTGACCAGCAAAACGATGGTCATGTCGTGCACCGGGTCGCCAGCCAGGTGCATCGCACCGACTTTCGTAGGAAAATCATACGCTTTGACATCGACCAGATGCGCTTCCAGCTCCCAAAGGGAATCCTCCCGGAGATAGGCATCCATGGTGATACGACGGGTGTGAATTGGCTTTCGTGCCGAAGAACCCAGAGACATGTTCGAACGATTGAGGAGTAATTGGTCAGTAAACCGATAAAGTATAGCGTACTCCCTTGCGCGCCCGCCCACAAAAAGGCCGTATTTGCGAAATTTTGCTGCAAAGCAAAATCAGCGTAAAGCGCGCCGGAACAAACCTGGGCCGGCGCAAGCGACACGAGGCAAAAAAACACGGAGTGGCGGCAAGCCGCCATCTCCGTGGAAAAGGTTGGTAAACAACGCGAGTTCAAATTACGACGCGGTATTCATTGCACAACGCGATATGTATTTAAACAGCGGCGCGCAATGCCTGGGCGGCGTTGACCATTTCGATCAGCGCGCTGCGCGTCTCCGGCCACTGGCGGGTTTTCAGCCCGCAATCGGGATTGACCCACAGTTGCTTTCGATCCAGGCGGCTGGCGGCCTTGTTCATCAGTTGGATCATCCACTGCCGATCGGGGACGTTGGGCGAGTGAATATCATAGACGCCGGGTCCGATATCGTTAGGATAGTTGAAGCGTTCAAACGCCTCAAGCAGCTCCATGTTCGAACGGGACGTCTCAATCGTAATCACATCGGCATCCATCGCGGCAATGGACTCGATAATGTCATTAAACTCCGAGTAACACATATGCGTATGGATCTGCGTTGTGTCCTGTACGCCCGAAGTGCTGACCCTGAAACAATCGACAGCCCAGTCCAGGTATGCCTGCCAGTCTGCCTTGCGTAGCGGCAGGCCTTCGCGGAAAGCAGGTTCGTCGATCTGAATAACCCGGATACCCGCTTTTTCCAGATCCTGGACTTCGTCGCGCAGCGCCAGCGCCAATTGCAGGCACGTCGCCTGACGCGGCTGATCATCACGGACAAAAGACCATTGCAACACCGTGACCGGCCCTGTCAGCATCCCTTTCATGGGTTTGTCGGTCAGCGACTGGGCAAAGGCGGTCCACTCGACCGTCATCGGAATCAGGCGCGCGACATCCCCGTAAATGATGGGCGGCTTAACGCAACGGGAACCGTAGCTCTGCACCCAGCCGTTCTGCGTGAAGGCAAAACCGGCCAGCAGCTCGCCAAAATATTCCACCATGTCGTTGCGCTCGGGTTCCCCGTGGACCAGGACGTCAAGACCGGCCTCTTCCTGGAATTTGACCACTTCGCGAATTTCCTGGCGAATGGCTTCTTCGTATTTGGTATCGTTCAGGGCGCCTGCCTTCCAGTCGCGCCGAACTTTGCGTATCTCGGGCGTTTGCGGAAAGGAGCCAATGGTGGTCGTGGGAAAGTCGGGCAAATTCAGCGCTTCACGCTGCTTACTGATGCGCTCGGCAAAAGGTGCGCGCTGGCGCGTAATTGAAGCCGCCCCGGCTATACGTTCGATAACCGCCGGGTTGTGAATCCTGCGCGATACTTTGCGGGCGGCCAGCGCCGTACGCTGCCGGCAAAGCGCCCCATCCTGCGCTTCGGTGAGCGTGCCGTTCAACATCGCGGCCAGCAGGCTCAGTTCATCAAGCTTTTGTACGGCAAAGGACAGCCAGCTTTTTATTTCTTCGTCCAGTTGAGTTTCCTCTGCCAGGTCCACTGGCACATGCAGCAGTGATGAAGCAGGCGCCAGCCACAGCTGTTCTCCCAATTGGGTTTGCGCAGGCTTGACCAGCGCGGCGGCTTGATCCAAATCGGTGCGCCACACATCGCGACCACTGATGATCCCGGCTGACAACACACGATCAGCGGGCCAGCCAGGCAACACGCGCGCCAGTTGCTGCGGGCCACGAACCAGGTCAAAATGCACCCCGGCCACTGCGAGCGACGATACCAGTTCGGTATTGTCTGCAACATCGCCAAAATAGGTTGCTAACAGAATGTTCACTGGTGCTGTGGCCAGCGCTGCGTACACCTGCCGATAAGCATCTTGCCAGGCCGGCGGCAAATCCAGCACCAGCGCCGCTTCGTCAACCTGCACCCATTGCACGCCGAGTTCAGCCAGGCGTGTCAGTATCTGCTTGTAAACCTCAACAAGCTGCGGAACCAGCGCCAGTTTACGCTCGTCTTGCGCGCTGGAAAACGATTCGCCCTTGCTTAGCCACAGATAGCTCAGCAGCCCCGGAATCACCGGTTTAACCTTGTGACCCAATGCCTGCGCCTGGACCACCTGGTCAAACAGGCAAGAGCGCGCCAGATAAAATGCCTGGTCGGAGGCCAGCTCCGGAACAATATAGTGGTAATTGGTATCGAACCACTTGGTCATTTCACACGCGGCTGCCGGCTCTCCGCTAGGAGCACGGCCACGCGCCATTCGAAACAACGTATCCAGATCAACCGGCGTATTCTGCGGATGGTTGAAACGCGGCGGCACCACACCCAGAGTGGTTGACCATTCAAGAATATGGTCATACCAGGCGAAATCGCCAACCGTCACGAACGCATTGCCTGCGGCCTGCTGGATTGCCCAATGCCGCTCGCGCAGTTGTTTGCCTGTATTGATTAATTCCTCTTCGGTCGACTGCCCCGCCCAATACGCCTCAAGCGCTTTTTTCAATTCCCGTTTTACGCCAATGCGTGGAAAACCCAAGTTGTGTGTCAATGCCATATGTAATCTCAATTAATAATATTCAACGGCCACCGTCATTTCCACTTATGGAAGCGAAGTGACTTCGTAGAGCGCTGATTAAGTCAGTAGACAGATTGTGCCGCGCCTGCAACATGAAGACGGCTCAAATTCATTGATGTAATATTAGAAAAATTCATATTCAAGAGTAGCCGGTTGATTTTGAACGTTATTTCCGGGGCCGATATGTTTATAACCAGCAAAGCTGGCGCAAAAGGCAACGGATGAACGCTTTCTTGATACCATTCAGATATAAATGAAAAATTCTCACGCAAGTTATCATTACCATGATCGAAGTTAAACATCTCGAAACGCTCACTGCTATCCGTGAAGCGGGCAATTTGCAGGATGCCGCCGAACGCCTGTCGGTGACACAGTCGGCGCTCTCGCACCAGATCCGCGAACTGGAAAGCAGGCTCAACCTGAATCTGCTGAACCGCCGCACACGTCCTGCGCGCTTCACCACGGCTGCCTTACGCCTGCTAAAACTGGCCGACGATATCCTGCCACGTATACGCAGCGCCGAGCGCGAAATGCAGAAACTCGCAGCAGGCAGCACGGGTCGACTCTACCTGGCTATTGAATGCCACTCGTGTTTTCAATGGCTGATGCCTACCCTGGATGCATTTCGCTTGCAATGGCAGGACATTTCACTGGACCTGTCCGCTGCCTTTTCCTTCGCGCCCATTCCCGCGCTAATGCGCGGCGATCTGGATCTGGTCATCACCTCCGATCCCGTGCCGAATGAATCCGTGGACTATGTTGCGCTATTTAAATATGAACTTGTGCTGGCGGTGGCGGCAGACAACCCGCTGGCCCGCAAACGCTTCATCAAGCCGGCGGATCTGAGCAACCAGGTCCTGATTACCTATCCAGTAGAAGAAGAACGCCTGGATATTTTTACTGCGTTCCTGGATCCGGCAGGCGTGGAGCCTGCGTCCATACGCAAATCGGAATTGACCCCGATGATGATCCAGCTGGTCAACAGCAATCGTGGCGTGGCGGCTTTGCCCAATTGGGCGCTCACCGAGTATCAGGCGCAGGATTGGCTCAAAATCGTACATTTAGGCGAAGCTCCCGGAATCTGGCGCACGCTGTATGCGGCCATCCGCAGCGAAGACCGCCAGACACCCTATATTCAGGCATTCGTCGAATTGGCCAGGGAGATCTCGTTCAAGCATTTGGCAGGCATCCGCATGGCTTCCTGATGGCCCGACCTACCCATAGTTGTTAAATGCATACGCAAATGGATTTGTAGGTTGCAAACCTTGGCGCATAGCAATATATTTCCTTTAGGGAAAAAATATTGCTATGCGCAAAAACATCAATTTTTTCTATGTTGCAGCGTTTCGCAATACTTTCTGTTTAATTCTTTAAAAGACAGGAGCAGAGGGAAATGGCCGTGGGCAGTCAACATTCAGCATCCTTGGATCATTTGAGCAAACTTGCTGCAACGGCAGGTGTAACGATCAACGGCGATGCGCCGTGGGACCTTCGTCTCACAGATAATAAAGCAGCAGACCGCATTCTTGCTCAGGGGAGCATGGGTCTGGGCGAAAGTTATATGGATGGTCAATGGGAATGCGACCAGATTGATGAAATGATCACCCGCCTGCTGCGCCATCGCATCGATGACAAGGTCAGAACCGCCGCCACTTTCTGGCATGTTCTGCGTGCCCGTTTTGTAAACAACCAGACTCGCTCCAAGGCCTGGGAAGTAGGTGAAAAGCATTATGACCTGGGCAACGAATTTTTCCGGGACATGCTCGATAAGCGGATGACTTACACATGCGGCTACTGGGATAATGCCAGCACGCTGGACGAAGCGCAGGAAGCCAAGCTTGATCTGGTGTGTCAGAAAATGGAACTCAAACCGGGCATGACCGTACTGGACATTGGCTGTGGCTGGGGCAGTTTTATGCGCTTTGCCGCAGAACGTTACGGTGCGCACTGCACCGGCATCACCATTTCCAAAGAGCAGGCCGAATATGGTCAAAAAATGTGTGAAGGCCTGCCCGTACAGTTTTTGCTCCAGGACTATCGAGACCTGAAGGGTCAATATGATCGCATTGTCAGCCTTGGCATGTTCGAACATGTGGGACGCAAGAATTACCGCACCTACTTTGAAGCGGCGCGCAAGAACCTGAAAGAAGACGGCCTGTTCCTGATGCACTCTATTGGCGGGAGGGTTCGCGATCACGATCCTGATCCCTGGAT
The DNA here is from genome assembly GCA_035304425.1 of Advenella sp. Lineage (GTDB taxonomy): Bacteria > Pseudomonadota > Gammaproteobacteria > Burkholderiales > Burkholderiaceae_B > Advenella. The sequence goes on along the minus strand of DATGQC010000238.1, from coordinate 5,531 downwards.
TCACAAATACATTTTCCCCAATGGGGAAATTCCCGTGATTGGCCAGGTGGCCGACCATACGCAAGGGTTGTTTCTAATTGAAGATCTGCACAATTTTGGCGCCGATTACGACAAAACACTCATGGCGTGGCACGCCAATTTCGAAAAAAATTGGCACAAGCACGCGCCGCAATACTCCGAACGCTTCTACCGCATGTGGCGGTACTATTTGCTGATTTGCGCCGGTTCATTCAGGGCTCGCGACAACCAGCTATGGCAGTTTGTCCTGTCGCCCAATGGTGTACCCGGTGGTTATCGACGCCCCAAACTCTAAGCGAAGCAAATAGTTTCGTGCGGCCAGGCACCGGGATGCGCGAGCGATATCAATGCCAAGAGCATGCCGATGTTGTCAGCGTTATTGTCAGTGCCATATAGCCTCAGTGGAATGGCCGGCATGTAGCCGTGACGACTTAAGCAAGACTGTTGAAGTGAAAGAAGACGCTTGAAGTTCGGCTGCCTGAGATCGCCTTGCGCACGCAAGCTAATCGTCTGACGGCGCGCGAATGATTTTTCTTACAATATCAGGAGAAAAGCCGCGGCTAAGCAAGAAGCGCATTTGTTTAGCGTATTCCTGGGGTGTGGCATAGGCCTCTCCCTTGAATTTTTTTTCCCAGACGCCTTTGGCACGTTCGTATTCCGAACTCTGCAACTGACGAAGCGCTGCACTGACATCATCTTCAGAAAGATGATGTTGCCGCAATTTCGCGGCAATACGCAATGCCCCCCATTTTTGCGCGGCGACATTCGCCGTTGCCTGTAGAAAACGACTGTCCGATTGCCAGTTTTCCTTCTTCAGACGCAACATTACCGCGTCCAGCTCTTCCGAGCTTTCGGCGTGAGGAGCGAGTTTCTTTCTAAGCTCATATTCCGAGTATTCGCGCCGGGACAGATACGAGATACCACGAGCAAGCAGGCTGCGACCCTGGCCGCGCCTGCCCTGCCCTTGAGAAAAATCACTCATCCGCTTCCGCAGCCTGAGCCAGGTCTTCAGGATCGGCCGTAAATTCCTGGGCCCGCGCGATAATACCCATATTCTCGCGTACCTTGTTTTCAATTTCCACGGCCATGTCCTTGTGCTCTTTCAGGTAGTCACGGACATTATCCTTGCCCTGACCAATGCGCGTGCCGCTGTAGCTATACCAGGCGCCAGCCTTGTCGACAACGCCGGCCTGCACGCCCAGATCAATGATTTCACCTTCGCGAGAAATACCCGCACCGTACATGATATCGAACTCGGCCTGTTTGAATGGCGGCGCGACCTTGTTTTTGACCACTTTGACACGTGTTTCGTTACCGACAACCTCGTCGCCTTTTTTGATGGAGCCGATACGACGAATATCGAGGCGAACCGAGGCATAGAATTTAAGCGCGTTACCGCCGGTCGTGGTTTCAGGGCTACCGAACATGACCCCGATTTTCATTCGGATTTGGTTAATGAAAATGACCATGCAATTGGTACGCTTGATGGACGCGGTCAGCTTACGCAACGCCTGGCTCATAAGCCGCGCCTGCAAGCCGGGCAGGCTATCGCCCATATCCCCTTCGATTTCTGCTCGAGGCACCAATGCCGCGACCGAGTCAACCACGATCAGGTCGACAGAGCCCGAACGCACCAGTGCATCCGTAATTTCCAACGCCTGTTCGCCGGTATCGGGTTGCGAAATAAGCAAATCTGACAGATTGACGCCCAGTTTGGACGCATACTGCACGTCCAGCGCATGCTCGGCGTCGATAAACGCGCAGGTACCGCCGATTTTCTGCATTTCGGCAATGACCTGAAGCGTAAGCGTGGTCTTGCCCGAAGATTCCGGGCCATAGATTTCTACAACACGACCACGTGGCAATCCACCTACGCCCAGCGCAATATCAAGCCCGAGCGAACCGGTGGAGACGACCTGGATGTCGTGTGAAACTTCGTTATCGCCGTAGCGCATAACGGAACCTTTACCGAATTGCTTTTCGATTTGAGAGAGTGCTGCGCTGAGTGCCTTGGCGCGGTCGGCGCGTGCGGCTTTGGATTGCTTGTCGTCCATGGAGGGTCCTTGTGACTGAATAGAGAAACCTGATATCGCAATATATAGACAAACTGCTTATGAATAAAGACGTGAATACCGTAAGTGCAGTATTTTCGCACAGACTGGCCAGGTTATAAGCGTATGCCAACCAATGAACCGCCCCGCTCCTGCAAGACACGATGTATACGCTCAGGCCTGGTTGTCATACCACCTGCGCGGCGCAAAGGCACGGCAACAGCGGGGCGGATACCGCATGACAACTTATTCATGGCAACATATTCACGACAGTAGTCGTACATACTGTGATGTTCGGATATTATCGCATTAAATTATACTGTATATTTAGCCAGTATAATCATATTGCCCGTATTTTTTTATGCGTTGTCTGTTCTTTACCAATCCGATTCAGGACATTGTCAGAGCATACGCTTTATATTTCGTTGCTAATGATGACGAAATGACAAGTTTCAATCCCCTTTTGAAGTTTCGTCAACATTGTCAGCGCTACACCCCGTAAGTTTTACGTAGCGCTGAAACCCGTATTGACCTGCCTCCGGGCAGGTTTTTTTTGTCCCTGTCCAGCATTTTCACACACCTCTGCTACCAGATGCAATGAGCCGGCCTGCCAAGTCGAACACGTTCGGGCGGTTGCCAGGCGTCGGAACGAGCGGGCATCGCATATCATATTAAGCGCCATAAAGTTTTCGGCGACAAGGCAGGCGACCGGCAGGTGCGCAACAACGATAGCCGGTACAATAAACGCTTTTGGCGTAAAAGTATGTGGTTTAAGAATCTGAGCGTTTACCGGCTGGCTGCCGACTGGAAACCCACGCAGGAAGAGCTTGAGGACAAGCTGGCAAAGGCCGCTTTCGTTCCTGGCAATAAATCGGATATGAACAGCATGGGATGGGTACCTGCTCGGGAAAACGGTATGCTCGCCCATGCCCTTAGCGGCCAGTATCTGCTTTCGCTGCGCATTGAAAAGAAGCTGCTGCCCGCTACCGTCATCAATCAATTCACCCGCGCCCGCGCCCAGGAAATCGAAGAGCAGCAGGGATACAAACCCGGTCGCAAGCAAATGCGTGAAATCAAGGAACAGGTGACCGACACCCTTTTGCCCAAGGCATTCAGTATATTCCGCGATACCCGGGTATGGATCGACACCCAGAACCATTGGCTGGTTATCGACGCCGCGTCGGCAACCAAGGCCGACGAGGTGATTGGCGCGCTGGCCAAAGTCATTGACCCGCTACCGCTCAAAAGCCTGTACACCGAACAGTCGCCCGCTGCCGCCATGACCGAATGGCTGCTTGCCGACGAAGCGCCTGCGATGTTTTCGATCGACCAGGATACAGAATTGCAATCGTCATCAGAGAATAAGGCGACTATCCGTTATGTACGCCAGAGCCCCGAAAAGGAAGATGTACAAAAACATATCCAGTCGGGCAAGCAGTGCACCAAGCTGGCCCTGACCTGGTCGGATCGTATTTCATTTGTATTGAGCGACAACCTGATCATCAAACGTATCGCTCCCCTGGATATACTCAAGGAAAATCAGGATATGTCGGCCATGGATGAAGAAGAACGCTTCGATGCAGATATGACACTGATGACCGCCGAACTGGCAGGCCTGCTGGGAGGGCTGGTTGAAGCATTGGGTGGCGAAAAACAGACTGCTAAATAACTACCGCTGTTTAATCGTCGCTGCAGTTTTATAAAAAGGGGCCGAAAGCCCCTTTTTTGAAGGCCGCTTTTGACCTTTCTGTTGTTTATCTTTCCTGTCGTTTATATTAAGACGGGCGCAGCGGCATTGTTTGCAATGCCGGATTTTTTACAGCCGCCGGCACCGGCAAGACCCCTGCCATCAATGCCCCCGCCGGTGCGGCTGCGCCAAAGCCGCTCGCCAACTGAACCAACAGGTTGTTCTCTGTTTACTGCAAATTGATCGTAATTGTATAGGGTACCGGCGTGGCCTTGTGGGCGATGGCCGCCTGTTCCTGACGCGACTCCATGTCGGTCTTGAACAGGACCCGCAGTTCGTACAGCCCTTCCGACGGAATAATATATTCAGTATCACGCTGCAATGAATAAGCCTCCTGGCCGAACAGCGCCAGATCAATGGAAGCGTCGCCTTTCAAATTGACTTTCAGCTTCTGGTCCTTGAAGGCGCGGAACTGATAGGAAGAATAACCTGCACCAAGTATATAACCGGTATACATAATGGCGTGCTCGTTCAGGGGAAAACGAACGCTCTGCGTCATATTCGTGAGCGAATTGATGAGCGCTTCATTGTGTTTTTGTTCCGCCTCCTGCTTCGCGGGAACGGGCTGGGCCACGGTCTCAACGACCTGCTGCTCGATATATCCGACAATAATGACACTCAGAACCGTCACCAGGGCAATGAGTGCAATGAATTGTTTACTGAAAGAGTTCACACGCATTTTTTGTCAGATCGAACTTGTTGAAAAACGGACTGTATCATAACCTGATTTATAGACAGCTTAAACTGCCACCGTGACCCGAATGAAATATTGATTATGGTTGATCGTAAAAGTCTTGCCGTGCCGATAGGCATCAACGCAGCAACACCATTTCCTTGAGACGTGTTAACTGATCCCGGGCAGCGGCCGCCTGTTCAAACTCCAGGTTGCGGGCATGATCCTGCATCTGTTTTTCCAGCCGGCGGATCTCTTTGGCCAGCGCCTTTTCATCCACCAGCAGCGACTCCAGACGGATGTCCTCGGCATTGAGCGCTTCGGGCGCGTCCTGGATCACACCATCGATCATCTCGCGGACCGATTTGCGCACGCCTTGCGGCACAATACCGTGCTCGGAATTGAACGCAATTTGCAGATTGCGACGCTTTTCGGTCTCTACCATGGCGCGATGCATGGAATCGGTAATGCGATCTGCGTACAGGATTGCCCTGCCATTCAGATTTCGGGCCGCCCGGCCAATGGTCTGGATCAGGCTGCGTTCAGACCGCAAAAAACCCTCCTTGTCTGCATCCAGGATAGCCACCAGAGAGACTTCGGGAATATCCAGCCCCTCGCGCAGCAGGTTGATGCCTACCAGAATGTCGAAATGGCCCAGGCGCAGATCGCGAATAATCTCAACCCGCTCGACCGTATCGATATCTGAATGCAGATAGCGCACTTTCATGCCACTTTCGGTCAGATAGTCAGTCAGATCCTCTGCCATCCGCTTGGTAAGCGTGGTTACCAGCACCCGCTCCCCGGACGCGATACGCAGCTTGGCTTCGCCCAGCAGGTCGTCCACCTGGGTGGTGGCCGGCCGCACCTCGACCACCGGGTCGACCAGCCCCGTAGGCCGTACCACCTGTTCGACGATGTGGTCGGAATGATTCGCCTCGTAGGTGGACGGCGTGGCCGACACGAAAACGCACTGGCGCATGCGTTGCTCGAACTCCTCGAGCTTGAGCGGGCGGTTGTCCATGGCCGACGGCAGGCGGAAGCC
>DATGQC010000237.1:0-8233 GCA_035304425.1 Advenella sp. | reverse complement strand
GTTTTGCCCGGCATCGGCATCACACTCCAGGGCGCCGCCGATAACCACTGTGCCATTGCCGAACTGCTTGAAGGACAGACCGCGACTGGTAGCGCCCAGGACCGGGTTGATAAAATGCGGTACGCGCTGGGTCACCATGAGCATCAGGCCGCCAGGCGTGACCGGGATGTCGTCCCCGCAAAGGCGCGCCAGCTCGGCGGTCCAGGCGCCTGCGCACAGCAGCAGTTTGTCGCCGACGATCGTCTGCTCTGGCGTGCGCACGCGCCAGTGACTACCGCATTGTTCTATCGCATTGGCCGGCGATCGTTCCCGTATGTCTGCGCCCAGCTGGCGCGCCTGCCGGGCAAATGCCTGTACGATAAGATAGGGAAAGGCAAAGCCATCGGTGCTGACCCACAGGGCGCCCTGAACGTGCGGCGCAATGGCGGGCACGATCTGTCGCACCTGATCCCTGTCTATCAGCTTTTCGTGTTCAAAACCGTGTCGGGCGAGCAGGTCCCGGCGTTCGCGCAGCATCTGCATGTCGCGCCCGGATTCGGCGACTTTGATTTGTCCCGTTCGCACGAAGGCGCCATCAAAACCGTGTAAAAAATCCAGTGTTTGCCACAGGGTCGAAGACGCCAGGGAAAGCGGGATTTCCGGCAGGACCCGTCCCAGGGTGCGTACGCCGCCGGCATTGACGCCTGAGGCGCAGCGGCCGCAGAACTCCTTTTCCAACAGGACGACCGAGAGGCCCTTCTTTGCCAGGAAATAGGCTGCGGCAACGCCATGAATGCCGCCACCGACAATGATGACATCACATGTGGCATGGTGACTCATGGGTTGCCCTGATGCTGCTACACGGCAGCCGAGACGATGATCTCAACCAGCAGCTTGGGCGCCGCCAGTTTCGACTCACCGGTGGCGCGTGTGGGCGCCGCGCCTTCGGGCAGCCAGTTGTCCCAGACTTCGTTCATGCCGGCGAAATCCCGCTCAATATCCTTGAGCCAGATCTGCGCAGTCAGGAGCTTGTCTTTGGATGAGCCGTGCGCTTGCAGATGCTTTTCAATTTTCGCCAGAATGCTGCGGGTCTGGCCCTGTACGTCTTCGTCCGGGTTATCGCCGGTCAGGCCGCTCAGAAAAAGAATGCCGTTGTATTTGACGACGCGGCTCATCCGCTTGTTGGTTTCAAAACGTTCTATGGTTGACATCGTTTACTCCTGTGTAAAAATCAAAATTCGGAATCGCTGGCGCCAGCCAGCTCTGCCAGTGTAACCGGCTTGAGCGGAGCGCGAATCCGGTAGTAGCCCGCCTGCTCCTGCGCAATCTGCAATTGATCTGCAATCACTTCGGTGACTGTCAGTCCGCACATGCGGCCCTGGCAGGGCCCCATGCCGCAGCGGCTGAACGACTTGGCCTGATTGGGCCCCATGCAGCCTTGCCTGACAAACTCCCGAATCTGTCCGGCAGTCACTTCTTCGCAGCGGCAGACAATCGTGTCATCCTGCGGAATCCGGTTTTCGCGTTTGGGCATGTAGGCGGCATCCAGAAAGGGGCGCAGCGCCATGTCCTTTTTCAGTCGTGATAGCAATGGCTGGCTGCGGCTGTCAAGAGACGCTGCCTGCGCCGGATTGAGCTGGGCGTCGACGGCCATGGCGGCAAGCTCGCCACGGGTAACGGCAGCCTGAGCGCCGGCAATGCTTTGGCCATCACCAGCCAGGTAAATGCCCTCAAGGTCGTGCAGCCGGCCCCATTGGTCTGCTTTGGGGATCCAGCAGGCGCCCGTTTCGGACCAGTCGTGTGCGGCGCGTAACAGCCAGGTAAATTGTGTATTGGGTACGACGCCCTGATGCAACAGTACCAGAGGGGTTTCGAGCTCGTGGGTTTGCCCCTGGTGTTCAAATGAGATTGAACGCACGCTGGCTTCGCCCCGCACCTGCAAATTTTGCACGCCGCGATAGAAGGGGATCTTTTTTTCTTTGATGGCGTTGATCATGGACAGGCCCTTGCGAATGTCCTTGACTGCGGCCAGACCCTGCAGCAGCGCCGGGCTCGCCTGAAAAATATCCCGGCCTGAGCTGGTATCCAGTACGGCGGCAATCTGCACATTGGCTCGCAAATATTGCCAGCAAATCAGATAGAGCAGGGGACCGCAACCGGCAATGACCACCGGCGTGGCAGGCACCGTGCCGGACCCTTTGAGCAACACCTGGGCGGCGCCGGCGCCCATGACGCCAGGCAGGGTCCAGCCCGGAATCGGGAAGGGCCGCTCCATGGCGCCGGTGGCCAGAATCACGGCATCGGCTGTCAGCGTATGCGTTTGCCCCTCATGCAGGTAATGGAGCCGACGCTCGCGCGTCAGGTCCCATACGGTTGCGCCACGCAGGTGTCGGGCGCCGCTGGCGGCAAACTGCCCGGCCACGGACGCGCCGGCAGCGTAGTCCGGACCCAGAATGCCGGCAAGGCTGGTTGTGGCGCCCGTGATATTGCGCCAGATCTGGCCGCCGGCCTGAGGCTGTTCATCCAGAACGATGACGGTGTGATTCCGGCTTGCCAGCCTGGTCGCAGCGACCATGCCCGCGGGCCCCGCGCCGATGATGGCGACATTCATGTGTGTACTCATTGTTCTTCACCTGTCTGAATCACCGTAAATGTGGTTTGACCCTGCTGCATCCGGATCACCATGCCTTCTTCGATGGTTGTCATGCAGCTTTGTCGATTTTGTACGCCATTGATCTGCACCAGGCATTCGAAGCAGACCCCCATCTGGCAGTATGGGGCGCGCGGCTGGCCGCTGACAGGCGAATCACGAAAATGCAAAACCTGGTTCTGCATGAGTGCCGCAGCGACGGTAATGCCTTTTGGGGCGTGCAATTGCCTGCCTTCGAAATCAAAGGACACGGTCTGGGCAGATGCCTCGCTCCTGTCGGTCTGCACGGTTCTGAAAAGTACGGTGTTCATGATGGATCTCTGGTCAAATTGCAGAAGCGCTGGTTTGAAAATGGGGCGATGGTCTGTGCAGCGGCGCGGCGCAGAATCCAGTCGGGAATCGTGAAAACGTGATTGGCCGCCAGGGTGATGCCGCTGTGACAGGTCACGACGTAGGCGCCGGGCATGTCGGACGACTCCTGGTAGATCGGCACGCCGTCAGGCGACATAATCCGCAGCGCCGCCCAGCAGCGAATGATGCGCATGTCGGCCAGCGCTGGGAAATAGTCAATGGCCCGCCGGGCAATGGCCTGCTGTAATGACAGTCGTGTTGTGTCGTCATAGCCCACGTCTTCCAGCGAATCGCCGATCTGTATCGTGCCTTCATTGGTCTGTCGCACATGCATGGTGGGATAGGACAAAAAGGGAGCGCAGCGCTCGCCGATCATGACCTGGCCCTGATTCGGTTCGACCGGCACGTGCAGGCCCACAAAGTTACCCAGTCGCTTATTGCCCAGGCCCGCGCACAGCACCACTTTTTTTGCGGTATATTTTTCACCGGCGCGCGTGGTCACGATAAAGTTGCCTGACTGATAATCGATATGCTCGACAGGGTTGTTGTAGCGATAGTCCACACCCAACTGGCGGGCACCCTGCTGCAACGCGGGCAACAGCTTCAGTGGGTTGGCGTGGCCATCCATGGGCGTATAGCAGGCGCCGATCACTTTGGGGCCAATGGCGGGGATATATTTGCGCACCTCTGCCGCAGACATGAACGTGTAGTCATACTTTTCGTCTACCGATGCCTGGATGTGGCGCATCAGCTGCTGCCGTTGGTCCATCTCTGCCTGATTGGTAAAGAATACAAAGCCGCCCGGCTGCTGCAGATAAGGATTGATGCCGGTACGTTCAGTCAGTTCTTGGGCCAGCGCCGGCCAGTTGCGGGCCGATTGCAGGGTCCATCGGGTATACGGAGCAAAGCCATAGCCTTTTCCCTGCACCCATACCAGTCCGAAATTGCCCCTGGATGCACGAAAGGCAACGTCGCCTTCGTCAAGCATGAGCACTTTGGCATGCTGGCGCGCCAGGCCATAAGCAACGCTCGAACCGACGATGCCGCCGCCTATTACAATAATCTCTGTGTTGTACATTTCAACCTTTTCCAATCAACACTTTATCCAGTCCGACCAGACGGTCCATGATGATCATCATTATTACCGTTGCAATAATAAGTATTGCCGATACGGAAGTGATCAGGGGATCGATGGTTTGCGCAATATGGTTATACATCCACACCGGCAGTGTTGTGGTGCCCGGCGTTGCAACGAACACGGTCATGGTCAGCTCATCGAAACTCTGGATAAAGGACAGCAGCCAGCCTCCGGTAAGGCCGGGCAGGATCAATGGCAGTATGATACGACCATACACATGGCGTTTGCCTGCGCCAAGCGATCTTGCCGCCATTTCAACTTCCCGATCCATGCCGGTAGCTGATGCCAGCACCAGGCGCAGGGAATAGGGGAAAATGAAAATCACATGTGTCATTGTCAGCCAGAATACCGAACCCGACAGCCCGGCGATATTGAAGAAGCGCAAAAACGATACGCCCAGCACCACATTCGGAATCATCAGGGGCGACATCAGAAATGCGCTCATGGTATCGCGCCCCGGGAAACGGAAACGGGTCAGCGCCAGTGCCGCCGGCACCGCCAGGCAGACAGCAATGGTGGATGCGAACGAGGCCAGTTTCAGGGACAGCCAGAAAGATTGCATAATCCGGGGCTCGTCCAGCACTGCCTGATACCAGCGCAATGACAGCCCATCGCTCGGATAGGAAATGAAGCCTTTGTCGGTGAACGAGACCACGATCACGATGAGCAGGGGCGCCAGCAGAAACAGCATGAAAGCCGCATGAAACAACAGCGAGAGTGTTCTATTGCGTTTCATTCATTTGCTCCGGCAGAGAAAATCATGCGGTACTTTCTTTCGGTATAGCGGTTCAGTCCCATGATAATAATGATATTGGCGATCAGCAGCAGGATCACAATGGCGGCGCCCAACGGCCAGTTCAGGGAGTTGAGAAATTCGTCATAGGCAGCCGTAGCCACTACTTTCAGACGGCGCCCACCCAAAATGGCGGGCGTGGCAAATGCCGACGCCGACAGGGCGAAAACGATAATGGAGCCGGACAGTATCCCGGGCATCAACTGCGGGAAAATAATCCGACGAAAGACGGTAAGCGGTGAGCCGCCAAGCGAGCGGCCCGCATATTCCACGGTGGGGTCCAGCTTGCGCAGGGTCGCCCAGATGGAAATAATCATGAAGGGCACCATGACGTGCACCAGGCCGATGACCATGCCGGTAAAGGTGAACGTGAGGCGTATTGGCGAATCGATCAGGCCAAGCAGGAGCAGGGTATCGTTGATGAGGCCTTGTCGGCCCATCAGGATGGACCAGCCCAGCGTGCGCACCACAACTGAAATAAGCAAAGGCCCCAGCACCATGACCAGGAAGATGCCGCGCCATGGCGCACGCATGCGTGCCAGGATGAGCGTTTCCGGAATGCCCAGAACCAGGCAGATCGCGGTGACCAGCAAGGCCATACCGGCGGTGCGCAGGAAAATCTCCCCGTAGTAGGGGTCAGAAAAAATGGTTATGTAGTTGCCCAATGAAAAATCCGGGATGATGCCGGTGGTGCCGTTAAAAGCATAGAAGGACAGCACTGCAACCAGCAGCATCGGAATAATCAGCATGCCGCAAAATAGCAGGAGTGCAGGTGCAAGCAGGGCATAGGGTTCTTTACGCATGTGAGCCACCTGTCTTACTGCTGCTCGGCGATGATGCGCAGGTCGCAGTCCTGCCAGTCCAGGGCGACTGTCTCGCCCGGCTGCGCCGTGAGCGTCTTGATTGAGACAAACCATAGGCCCAATGGCGTCGCAACTTCACATAGCCAGTGTGTGCCCAGAAACACGGCCTCGGACAGCGTGCCCGGTAATTTGCCGGCAGTGCCGGAGCCGGCAAAACCGACATTCTCGGGCCGGATCATAATGTTGGCCTTGCCTGCCCGAAAAGGATGGTTTTCCGGCAGGCATACCGCAAAGGTCAGGCCATTGCTGCTGACCTGGTAGCCCTGGGCATCACTGTTTGCAATCGTGCCTTCAAACACATTGGCGCGGCCCAGGAACCCGGAGACGAACAGCGTCGTGGGGTTATGGTACACCTCAAGCGGCGGCGCCAGCTGCTGAATGCATCCATCGTTCATCAGCGCAATCCGGTCGCTCATGGTCATCGCTTCGGTCTGGTCGTGGGTAACCAGAATGGTGGTAATGCCCAGCTTGCGCTGGATCCGGCGCAGCTCGATGTGCATGTTCTCGCGCAGTTTGGCGTCCAGGTTGGACATAGGCTCATCCAGCAGAAGCAGCCTGGGCCGAATGGCCAGCGAGCGGGCGATCGCGACCCGTTGCCGCTGCCCCCCGGAGAGCTGGGCAGGATAGCGCTCGCCCATCCCGTTCAGACAGACCATGTCAAGCACCTGGTCGATACGCTCCTGGCGTTCGCCTTTGGCCATTTTCCGCATTTCCAGGCCGAAACTGATATTGTCCCGGACGGTCATGTGGGGAAACAGCGCATAGCTTTGGAACACCACGCCGATATCACGCTTTTCGGGCGGCATATCGGTCAGGTCCGTGCCGTCCAGAATGACCTGGCCACGCGTAGGATCGGTGAAGCCGGCAATCATCTGCAGCGTGGTCGTCTTGCCGCAACCCGATGGGCCCAGCAGAGAGACAAACTCCCCGCGCTCGATTTCAAGATCCATGGATTTGACCACGCTGGCCGAGCCGTAGTCCTTACCCAGGTTTCTGACAGAAAGAAAACTCATTTATCGCTCCACCGTTCGGTTCCAGCGGTCGTTCCATTCTGTGCGCACGGCGTTGACTGTGTCCCAATCGGTTTTCTCCAGTTTGTCGACCGCCTCGCCGTACACGACACGCTGCGCATCCTCTGCGGGCAATTTCACTGTTTTGTTGACAGGCCCCCAGCTTTGGGTGCGCGCGAACACCATCTGTATCTCAGGCGACGCAAGATACTGCACCAGTTTCTGGGCCAGCTCAGGCACATTGCTTTTGACGACGGGACAGGCTGCCGTCAGCAGTGCCATGGCGCCTTCTTTCGGGTATACGAATTTGACCGGGAAGCCGGTGGACTTGAACGTTTCAACCCGGCCATTGCCCCACACGCCGATAATCGCTTCGCCGTTCTGGAACAGCGAGGTCATGCCGCCCGGCGAGGGTTCCCAGGCCAGCACATTCGGGTTGATTTTTCTGATAATGGCTTCAAAGCCGGGATCGGGATTTTTTTCATTACCGCCATTGAGCTTGGCAAATTTCACCAGCGTGTGCAGGCCGTACGTATTGTTCAGCGGCGGTATGACCATGCGCTGCTCGAACTGCGGATTTTCCAGGTCGTGCCAGGATGTCGGTGGCGTCAGCCCTTCTTTTTTGAAGACCGCCTCGTTGTAGAACAGGCCGGTGGCCACCAGTCCGATTCCAAGGGCATTGGGTCCCAGGTCGGCAATCGGGTACAGATCCTTGAAGACGGGTGCGCTTTTGTCGATCTTGTCGCAGAAGCCAAATTGCATTGCCTGATACATGGGACCATCATCGAGCATGACAACATCCAGTTCAGGATTGCTTTTCTGGGCCTGCAATTTTCCCAGTGTATCGGTTGAATTGCCCGGAACGTAAACAACTTTGACATTGTTGGCCTTTTCGAAAGCGGGAAGTACCTCTTCCTCAAACGCTTTTTGCGTTGAACCGCCATATGATCCAAGATACAACGTGGGCGTTTGCGCATATACCATCGAGGTTGCCGGAACCAGTAAACCTGCTATGGCAATTGTCATGAGCTTGCGTTTCATCATTTTCTCCGTGGTGGGGGGAACAACTTACGGATAACAATAGAGAACACTGCCCGCTATGTAAAATGCTTTTTTTTAGCCCGTCCATAATATGGTGTTATGACATTCACAGGTTTGTTCACCATGTTAAAGCAGCTTGCCGTTTTGTGCGATTGCCATGGTCACATTTGTTTTTACGTAGTGCACAAAATCCTTGAGCACGCGCAAAGCCGGTTTGTCGGCGCGATAAAGCGCACTGAAATGGACCATCAGTCGCGGAGAAAAATTTCTGAAAACGATGTTGTTTCCGATATAGGTGATGACCGTGATGGGGTCGACAATGGCCAGGCAGTTGCCGGACTCCACGAACGAACACATGGTTTGCGACGTGTTGGTGTCAACGCTGGAGAAGACCTTGATGCCGTGGGA
>DATGQC010000236.1:0-4858 GCA_035304425.1 Advenella sp. | reverse complement strand
GGCGAACAGTCCCGCAGCGCTGCCCTGGCGGCCGTACCGCTTGCATGCTTAAGGACCGCGCTTTGCCGCAGCTTACGCGGCAGCGCTGAACAGCCAGCCCGCAATGCCGCAGCAAATAACAACCAACCATGGCGGGCATTTCCAGAACATCAGTGCCACAAATGCAATCAATGCCAGCCCGAAATCATGCGGGCGGTCAATGGCACTGGTCCATACCGGTTGGTATAACGCCGCCAGCAACAGGCCCACGACAGCGACGTTGACGCCTGCCAGTGCTGCACGGGTGCGTTGATGGTGGCGCAGCCGCTCCCAAAACGGCAAGACGCCGATGACCAGCAGAAACGAAGGCGCAAATATTGCCAGCAGGCAAATCAGCCCGGCGATCCAGGCAGGTGCGCTGGCATTCATCGCAGTGCCAAGAAAGGCGGCAAAAGTAAATAAGGGACCCGGTACGGCCTGAGCCGCGCCATAGCCGGCCAGGAAGGCATCATTGTTTACCCAACCCGACGGAACCACCTGCGCCTGCAGCAGCGGCAGGACCACGTGGCCACCGCCAAAGACCAGGGAACCCGCTCGGAAAAACGCGTCTATCACGGCGATCATGTGGTATTGGAGGACGTGGGCCAAAACAGGCAGTCCGGCCAGTAAAACAAAAAACAGCGCCAGACACAGCAGGCCTGCCCGGCGACTTACTGCGACGGGTAATGCATCCCGCGTCGTATCCTGAGCGGGTTTGAACAGCCACAGCCCCGCCAGCGCCGCAGCCACAATGGTGCCCACCTGCCCCCATAAAGACGGGGCCAGCAGCATGACAATGGCGGCGGTGACCATCACGGCAATGCGTCTGCTGTCCGTGCATAGTGTGCGTGCCATGCCCCACACGGCCTGCGCTACGACAGCAACGGCGGCAACCTTCAGTCCCTGCAATAGGCCGGCAGGCATGGTTTCGGCATAACTGGAAATGCCCAACGCAAACAGGATAAGGGCCAAAGCAGATGGTAGTGTGAAACCGGTCCAAGCCGCTACCGCCCCGCTGTAGCCGGCCCGGGATAAGCCCAGCGCGATGCCGACCTGGCTGCTGGCCGGTCCGGGCAAAAACTGACACAGCGCAACCAAATCGGCATAGCTGCGTTCAGACAGCCAGCGACGTCGGCTCACAAACTCTTGGTGGAAATACCCCAGATGCGCGATCGGACCACCAAAGCAAGTCAGGCCCAGGCGCAGAAAAATCAGGAAAACGGCCCAGGATGTGGCTTGATCGGTGCGCGAGCGGGACTCATTCATGCGGTGCTTTCCTGCAGTGATATCGAAAGCGGCCATCATAATTCAAATATGATGACAAAGTCCTCTTTATTGTTCAGTGGCCTGCGCGACATTTTCCTGGCCGCTCGAACATATTGCCAATGAAATATTCATATGCGATGTCGGCGTGCCTGTTGCGGCAGAGCCGAGCGGCAATGGCCTGCAGCTGCTCAGTCGCTGTGGTTCCTGGTCATCACGAACCGGCAGAACAAACAGCCAGGTCGCACAGAACAGCAAGACCGGCAACCATGAGCGCCTGGCATGGGCACGCGGCAAAGAGACCGGGCCGGCCCATGGCGTTGGACTCTGTATTCGGCCTGCCAGGCACCGCTCCGACGCCGGCGGTGCCTGCCGGTCAAACGTCCAGCGGCTCGGTCCATTCGTCGATGAACTGTGTGTAATCCGGGCGTTTTTTGGGTGGAATGGGCATTCTGGGCGTGCCGATGGCAATAAAGCCAAGGAACCGATAGTCGAGCGCATCAAAACCCAGTCCGGCTTGAAACTCATCTATGTACGTGGCAATACCGGTGCTCCAGAATGCGCCATAACCCAGCATATAAGCAGCATTCAGGATATTGGTAACGGCAGCGCCGGTGGCCAGGACACGCTCGGTTTCGCTAATCGCAGTATTGCCGTAATCGATATGGCAGGCCACGGCGATGATCATGGGCACTTCACTCAGCCAGGCGCGGGTTGCCGCTTCTTTTTCGGGCGTAAAAGGGGTATCGCTCTGCTGGCGCAGTCCAATGGAAAAATCAGCGAATTTACTGATGGCAGCACCACGAATAATCTTGAACCGCCAGGGTTGAAGGTTGCCGTGATCAGGCGCTGCCATCGCGGTCTGCAGAATCCGGGCCAGGTCCTCGTCGCTGGGCGCAGGCGCCGTAACCAGTTTCATGGAACTGCGGGATAACAGAAAATCAATGGGGTGAGTCATGAACAATTACCTGAGTTGCAATAGGAATATGATAGCGCAGCCGCTCGTGCAATGGGTCGATGACCCTGATGCCAAAGGAAGATCTGCCGGCTGATTCGCCTGCATCAATGGCGCAGCAACGCCTTCATATCCCGCACCGCCTTTTCCCAACCGTCAAATACTGCCTGGGCCACGATGGCGTGGCCAATATTCAGCTCGGAGATACCACCCAGCGCCACAATGGCCTGGACGTTCTGGTAATGCAGGCCATGGCCTGCATTGACTTTCAGGCCCTGCCTCAGGCCTTCTGCAATGGCCGCCCGAATGCGCTCAAGCTCAAGCTGCTGCGCTTGGCCACTGGCTTGCGCATAAGCCCCTGTGTGCAGCTCAATAACGCCGGCGCCTGCCTGCACGCTGGCGCGGATCTGTTCTGGTTCGGGATCAATGAACAGGGATACCCTCGCATCCGCTGCGTGCAGTTTGCCGATTGCCCGGCTGACTGAATCGAAATGCGTGCGGACATCGAGCCCGCCCTCGGTAGTCAGTTCCTGCCGTTTCTCGGGCACCAGGCAGACGTCATGAGGACGCACCTGACAGGCGATATCCAGCATCTCGTCGGTCACGGCGCACTCCAGATTCATACGCGTTTTCAACAACGGCCGCAACGCATGCACGTCACTATCCTGAATGTGCCGGCGATCTTCGCGTAAATGCAGCGTAATGACGTCGGCGCCCGCCTGTTCGGCCAGCAACGCAGCGCGGACCGGATCAGGATAACCGCAGCCGCGCTGCTGGCGCAGCGTGGCCACATGATCAATATTTACACCCAGATCAATCATGATGCATCCTGCGCTATTGCTGTGTAGACGGAGTAACCTGCGGGACGTTGCCAGAAGCCGGCACTGTATTGGCAACGGGCGCATCGGGATTCGGACGCATAACGGTATCCCGGTTCCAGCCGCCACCCAGGGCCTTGTACAACTCCACTTTGTTCAGCAGCGATTCGAGCCCCACCTGTACGAAGCTTTGCTGTACGGTAAACAGATTGATCTGGGCGGTCTGAACCTGCAGGAAACTGTCTATGCCGTTCCGGTAACGCAAATCCGACAGATTAAGCGATTCGTAGGCAGATTTCTGCTGATCTCTGAGTGCCTGCAGCTGAGCGCCATAGGTCGCTTCCCCTGCCAACGAATCGGCCACTTCCTTGAATGCCGTCTGAATGGATTTCTCATACTGCGCGACAGCAATATCCTTGCGTACTTCGCTCAACTCAAGATTGTTGCGCAGCCGTCCTGCCGTAAAGATTGGCATTGTGATGACCGGATTGAACGACCAGGTACCCTGCCCGCCCGAGAAAAGCGTACTGAGCCCCAGGCTGGCTGAGCCGATCAGTCCGGTCAGTGAAATACTCGGGAAGAACGCTGCTCTTGCGGCGCCGATATTGGCATTGGCGGCCAGCAATTCATGCTCTGCAGCAATAATATCCGGACGTCGCGCCAGCAAATCTGACGGCAGTCCCGCAGGGATCTTGGCCATCAGCACGTCGCCGGCAAAAGGACTGGCCGCTGGCAGGTCGGCCGGAATCGGCGCACCGATAATCAGCTGCAATGCATTTCTGGCCAGTTTCTCGCTGCGATCCAGTTCAGCCGAGCTCGCCCGGGCCGAATCCAGCAGATTCTTGGCCTGATTGACATCCAGCGCCGACGCTACGCCGCCGCGAAAACGCGCCTGGACCAGGTCATAAGTCGATTGGCGCGACTTGAGCGTCTTGGCAACCAGTTCTTGCTGCTGCTGTGCAGCGCGCAAATTGTAGTACGCCGTGGCCAATTGGCCGATCAGGTTGATTTGTGCCGTTTTGCGTCCTTCCACGGTCGCCAGATAGGACTGGAATGCCGCTTCGGACAAATTGCGCTGTTTACCGAAGAAATCCAGCTCAAAGTCGGTAATGCCAATGCCGGCCGTAAAGCTGCGCGATACCGACGGACTGTCCGGACCGGCCATGCGCATGTTGGGCGGCATGCGCTGGGCCGTTTCCTGAGCCGTCGCGCCGATTTGCGGGAACTGGTCGCTACGCGTAATACCATATTGAGCGCGCGCCTCGTCAACCCGTTTTACCGCAATACGCATATCACGGTTGTTTTCCAATGCCAGGCCTATCAGTGCTTTCAGGCGAGGCTCACGGAAGAACTGCTCCCAGCCCAGATCGGCCGCCGACGCCTGGCTGGCGCTGTTTTGCCCCGGATAGGTGGACGGCACAGGCGCGTCCGGCCGCGTATAGTCGGGCGACAATGAGCAGCCAGCCAACAGGACGGCCATGAAAACAGCGGAAAAACGGGGCAATGTACGTTGTGACCCTTGCATGATTATTCATTTCCTTTTGGAGGTGATCCGTCCTGACGTTTGCTGTCGCCACTGGCGGTCATATCATCTGCCTCAGCCACATCGGTATAGATATGCTGAGATTCTTTTTCGGCTTCGGCGGCTTTCTGGTGATCTTCAGCCTGGCGGCCCAACAGCCGTGGTTTCACTTTGAAGAACGTCATCACCACAACGAAGAACGAGGGTACGAACAGCACGGCAAAGGGCGTTGCCGCTACCATACCGCCAAATACCCCGTAACCAACGGCCTGCTGACTGGCT
>DATGQC010000235.1:0-10149 GCA_035304425.1 Advenella sp. | reverse complement strand
AGCCAAAACAAAAAAGGCTAGCGACAAATTTCGCTAACCTCTTGAATTCTTTGGCGGAGCGGACGGGACTCGAACCCGCGACCCCCGGCGTGACAGGCCGGTATTCTAACCAACTGAACTACCGCTCCGCAGCGGTGAAATCCTTCAACCAATCCGTTTACAAAACAGAATGCCTGGCGTCCCCTAGGGGATTCGAACCCCTGTACCCACCGTGAAAGGGTGGTGTCCTAGGCCTCTAGACGAAGGGGACAGGACTGTACTAACTTTTTCTCAAACTTGTATTTACGTTGGCATGTAAATACTGCCTGAAACTACTAACCAGTCAATTTAAGAATCC
The DNA here is from genome assembly GCA_035304425.1 of Advenella sp. Lineage (GTDB taxonomy): Bacteria > Pseudomonadota > Gammaproteobacteria > Burkholderiales > Burkholderiaceae_B > Advenella. The sequence goes on along the minus strand of DATGQC010000235.1, from coordinate 9,812 downwards.
GAGATTCTAGCACATCTTCTGGTTCCCTGCCAACAACTTTGTTGAAATTTTTTGGTGGAGATAAGCGGGATCGAACCGCTGACCTCTTGCATGCCATGCAAGCGCTCTCCCAGCTGAGCTATACCCCCACATGTCTCAACTAATGTTGTTTAGCGAAGAAGCGGAATTATGACTTCTTTTCCGCTCTTGTGCAAGCTTTTTCGGCAATGCAATAAAAATACAACAATTTATCCATCGATCGCAGCTGGTCCGGCGCAAACAATCCGAACCTCACTATCGTGAATTACGCATCGGGCATCACCATGGCATTGCGCACCCGACGTGCTGCCAGCAGGACATCTGAGGCGGTCAGGCCGATGGGACCGGTGCCCTCTTGGACCAATAGATCGGCTGCAGCGCCATGCATCCACACCGCGCCGGATATTGCCTGGGCCGCTTCCACGCCTTGCGCCAGGCATGCGCCCAGCATCCCCGCCAGGACGTCGCCGGTGCCGCCGGAGGCCAGTCCGGGATTCCCTGTCGTGTTCACATGCGTGTCGCCTTGCGGCGAGCAGATGACCGTTCTATGCCCCTTGAGCACAGTCCATGCCTCATATTTCTTGCTGATTGCCACGGCGGCTCGCGCCCTGCCCTGTTGCACTTGCGCCACGTCGCAATCGAGCAGCCTTGCCGCCTCCTGGGGGTGCGGCGTGAGCACCAATACACGATTGCGCGCGCCGGCGCCAATTTTCCCCTGCGCCAGCAACGTCAAGCCGTCCGCATCCAGCACCAGGGGAATATCAAGCGTAGCCCGAAAGACCTGATACAGCAAACCCAGTGATTTCTCGTCCAGTCCCATACCTACACCCGCTACGCATACGGTCATTTGCTCCGAACGCAGCAGTTGATCGGCCCGCCCCAGCATAAGCTCCGGGTGTGAGGGGTCGACGACAAAAGGCAAATCATCAACAAACCCGATTTTTACTTTGCCAGCGCCCTGCATCAGGGCTGCCCGGGCGGCCAGCAACGCCGCGCCCGTCATGCCAGGCGCCCCGCCGATGACACCGACGGTGCCAAAGCTGCCTTTGTGACTGTCAGTGAGACGGGGACGGCACAGCGCGGGAAAATGTTGTCTTGCGTAGTCGGCTGTCATAGCGCTCCTTCGTTATTGCAGGACCAGGCCAAATGCATTGCGGCACAACGACAGGCTACTCGCTGATGCCATCGCGGCTTTGGCTTTTTTGTCTTTCAGCTCAATGACAGCACAGTCGCGCGGGTCCGTCAAGAACCGCGAAGCGCTCAGCCGGCGCCCGGACAATCCTGGCGCAACGGCGTGAAAGCACGCTTATTTGCTTGCCGATCTCATCCGCTGGCGGCTGTTGATAATATGCATACGCATGGCGGCGCGCGCAGCGTCGGCGTCCTGCGCCGCAATGGCATTGAAGATTGCCTCATGCTCCATGTTCAGGCGTTGCTGGTACATGGCCTTTTCCTGATCGACAATCGCCAGCCGGCTGCGCGGAATCGCGTGTTTGCCCAACTGGCGCAGCAGGTCCAGAAAATGCGAGTTGTGCGTCGCCTTGGCGATCTGTTCATGGAACTGAAAGTCGACATCGACCGAGATATCGCGGGAAATATCCTCCTTGACCAACGCACGCAGAATTCGTCCAAGCTCTGCCAACTGTTCCTCAGTGCGCCGCTGGGCCGCCAGGCCCGCCGCCTCGGACTCGAGGCATGCTCGCACCTCCAGCACGGAGGCCAGCTCTTCGGCTGTGCCCGGCGACATGGTACTGCGATCGAAAATCACATCTTTGACCGAAGGCTCGCGCACGAAGGTGCCGACACCATGGCGGGTTTCAACCAGGCCGCGCGCCTGCAATTGTGAAATGGCTTCGCGGATCACACTTCTGCTCACGCCAAAGGCGTCGACAAATTCGGATTCTGTCGGGAGCTTTTTCCCCACTTCCAGGCTGCCCGACTGGATTTTGTCGGTGAGTTGCTCGACCACTTCATCCGAGAGCGTTCTGCCTCTTTTTTTAATTGGGCCGGCATTGATCAATAGGCGGGTTGACATAGGTACTGTGGTCACCGTAAGAATAGTTTGGTTACAGGTAGGAAAAGTATGATTTTAAAACGTTTTTTCCTAAAAACGGCCAGAACGCCTCCGGTTCCGGGATTGTTCTGCGACATTTGAAAATGACAGGCCGGCTGGCGCCGATCTATGCATCCCTGTCAGGTTACCGGTGCCGGATTGAACAGGACCAGTGAATTGTGCAGTTTAAGCTTTTCGGCACAAGATTGCTGCCGACCACTGGCAATGGAAATCATCAGATCAAACAGCGCCTGGCCTACCTGCTCAATGGAAGCCTGCCCTGTTGCAATCTGGCCTGCATTCAGGTCCATTAAATCAAACCAGCGACGCGCCAGACTATCCCGGGTCGCGACCTTGATAACAGGCACCGCTGCCAGGCCGTAGGGCGTCCCCCTGCCTGTGGTAAAGACATGCAAATTCATACCCGCCGCCAGTTGCAGCGTACCGCAAATAAAATCGCTGGCGGGCGTAGCCAGAAAATTAAGCCCTTGGCTGGTCACTCTCTCTCCTGGTGCGACCACGCCCCTGATCGCTGTGGTGCCCGATTTGACAATCGAGCCCATCGCTTTTTCCACGATATTGGACAAGCCGCCGCGTTTGTTACCCGGGCTGGTATTGGCGCTGCGATCCGCCCCGCCCTGCTTCAGATAATCGTCGTACCACTGCATTTCACGCAGCAGCGCCTGGCCGACTTCCGGCGTCGCTGCGCGGGCGGTCAACTGGGCAATGCCATCGCGAACTTCGGTGACCTCCGAGAACATAACCGTCGCACCGGCCCGCACCAGCAAATCGGTCGCATACCCGACCGCCGGATTGGCGGTGACGCCCGAAAAGGCATCGCTGCCGCCGCACTGCACCCCCACCACCAGCCCCGACAAAGGACAGGGCTCACGCTTGCGAGCGTTCAACTGCATCAGCCGTTTTTCGGCCTTTGTCATGATCGCGTCGATCATGCTGGCAAAGCCGACATTCTCTTCGTCTTGCAGCGTAATCAGATAGGGATCATCCTGTGCTATCGGAATACTGCCGGCAGGAAACAATCTTGGCGCCTGCAGTTTTTCGCAACCCAGACTCACCAGCAGAATCTGGCCACCGAAATTCGGGTTCAGACTCAGGTTGCGCAAAGTGCGAATCGGGATCTCGGCATTCGGCGCATCAATCGCCACACCGCAACCATAACCATGCTCCAGGTACACCACATCGTCTACATTCGGATAACACGGCAATAATTCTTCGCGAATTTTTCGCACGGCAAACTCAACAACCCCTGTCACGCATTGCACCGTCGCACTGATCGCCAGGATATTGCGGGTGCCGACCGTGCCATCGGCATTGCGATACCCGTCAAAAGTCAGGCCGGTCAATGGCGCTGCCTCTTCTGGCTGGCTCGTTGCCATCGGCAGCGCGTCCAGCGAGGGCGCCTGCGGCATGCGCAACATGGCCTCGTTAACCCAGGCGCCCGCCGCAACGTCGCACAGCGCATAGCCGATGACCACGCCATAACGAATAACCGGCGCATCCCTGGCAATATCCTGCAGGGCAACCTTGTGCCCCTGCGGCACCGCAGTCTGTAATGTCAGGCCACAAGCGAAGACGGTGCCGGCCGGCAACCCGCCTTCATTCACAACAATCGCAACATTGTCCTGGCCACTCATCCGAATATATAAAGGCTTAAGCGTTTCTTCCAACATGATCCTCACCGGTAAACGGGCAAACCCGGCCTGCTGAGACCTGCGTTGACCATCGGCGCTGCATCGTGATCAGCCAATCCGCAAGGTACGCTGGCGCCATGGCCAAAGGCTCGCACACTACAAACTATTGGGCGCCAAGCTTATCAATCAGGGCAGCCAGCGCCTCACTCTCCTGACGGGTCAGGTTGGTCAGGGGAGCCCGTACACCGCCGGCGTCATGCCCGACAATTTTTGCGCCTTCCTTGACAATGCTGACTGCATAGCCCTTGCAGCGATTGCGGATGACTGAATAGGGAATGAAAAAATCCGTTATCAGCCGGTCAACCGTTGCCTGGTCTCCCTCAACGATAGCACGATAAAAGTCCATGGCTGTCTTCGGAATGAAATTGAAGACCGCCGACGAATACACCGGCACGCCCAGCGCCCGATAGGCGGCAGCATAGAACTCGGCGGTGGGCAGCCCGCCCAGATAAGACAGACGCTCTCCCAGGCGACGGCGAATCGTGACCATCAGCTCAATATCGCCTATGCCGTCCTTGTAACCCACCAGGTTCGGACAACGTTCGGCCAGCCGCTCAAGCTGGTCGGCATTGAGCCGGCACAATGACCGGTTATACACAATCACGCCCAAGCCTACCGCTTTGCATACCTGCTCCACATGCAACGCAACCCCGTCCTGATCTGCTTCGGTCAGGTAATGTGGCATCAGCAGTAAACCCTGAGCGCCGGCCTTCTCGGCCAGTTGTGCATAGCGAATCGCCAGCCGGGTGCCGCCGCCAGCCCCTGCGATGATGGGAACTTTGCCGGCGCAGGTTTGCACTGCGGTACGTATCACATTTGAATATTCTTCAGGCTCAAGCGAAAAAAACTCGCCGGTTCCCCCTGCGGCAAACAATGCACTTGCCCCATAAGGCGCCAGCCATTCCAGGCGGCGCGCATAGCCGTCGGCATGGAAATTACCCTGCTCATCAAAATCGGTAACGGGGAAGGACAACAGTCCCTCACTGACGGTCTGTTTCAATTCCTGTGGATTCATGAATACCCTGTCGTTGAAAAAATAAACACGCAGCGCAAGTGCCGCAAGAGAGATGACAAGCTCGCTATCATCTTGATGTTGTATGACATCTTATTTCATTTAGCCATGTCAGACAAGTAGTTTGCCGATGAAAGCCGAAAAATGGCGATGCAGCCTCGCCTGGCCGCCGTCCCAGGGTTGCCCTATCTCCCGCTGCCCCGGCTCGTCATGCGTGTCCGTCCATCATTGACGGCAACAGGCACTATCGCGATGATGAAATCATCACGTAAAATGACGCCATGAACGTCTGTTCACAGTAAGATAGGTGTCCGACCAGCGACGCGGCCCATCGCGACCGCGACCGCTACCGCTACCGTTTCTCCTTATCCTGGCCATGCTTAATAACGAATTGTTCCCGCACCCGGCTTTCACCCTGGCTCCAGAAACACTGGCGCGCCTGCAACACAGCGTTCGCGCGCTCAGCGAGCATCCAGCGTCGCGTAGCAGCGGCAGGCCGTTGTACTACCGGTTTCTGGACTCGCCTGTCGGCCCCATGATTGCCATGGCATCGGATAAAGGCGTGGTGTTGCTGGAGTTCCTGGATACGATCGAGACGATCACTAAGGAAATCAACGATTTGCGCACCCGTTACGGGTTCGCATTGACCGGTCAGGATCATCCCTGCCTGGATGCAGTACAACAACAGATGGATGCTTATTTCACCGGCCAGAGGCACACTTTCGAGCTCGCGCTGGATGCGCCCGGGACCGCTTTTGACGAAACCGTATGGGCGCATTTACAGCGCATTCCCTATGGCAGAACCTGCAGTTACGGCGACCTGGCCAGGGAGATCGGCAATGGCGCGCACGCCAGGATTGTCGGCTCAGCCAACCATCGCAACCGCATCAGCATTGTGATTCCCTGCCACCGGGTTATTGGCGCCGATGGCTCGCTTACCGGTTACGGTGGCGGACTGCCGCGCAAGCGCTGGCTGCTGGAGTTCGAAAGCGTGCACGCCGGTAGCGCCCCTCTTGCAGGATGACATTCATGAAGCACGACCAGGGCCTGATTCACCCGAACCGTTTGCCGGTCCACTTGCCGATCATCATCGACCGGGAGCATTGTTGCTGCCGCCCGGAACGGGGCCGTATCGAAACACAACCTAACAGGCCGGTGGTTCACTGATGGACGCGACGTGGCTGACCAGCGACGGATTCTGGAATGCGCTCTGGGCCATATACATCATTGTGATCGGGCTGTGGGTGGTGCTGCAAAAGCGCCCCCCCGTCTCCACGCTTACCTGGATCCTGTTTCTCAGTTTTGTACCCGTGGTGGGTTTTGTTATTTATTATTTTTTCGGTCCGAAAAAAATCACCCGCAACAAGATCAACCGCAGTATCAGCAAACACCTGATTGAACGCGACGATACGTTATGGAACGTGCGCATCCAGCCATCGGACCTGACTGAACAACAGCGCCCCGTCCATGACCTGGCCCTGCAGATTACCCACTATCCGCTGAGCTACGCAACCAGCTACCAATTGCTGTCGGGGGGTGAAAAAACCTATGACCGTATTTTCGAAGCAGTACGTAAAGCAGAGCATTATATCTTTCTTGAATATTATATTTTCGAACAGGACCAGACCGGCACCACCCTGCGCGACCTGCTGACCGAACGGGCCAGGCAGGGCGTCAGCATTTACCTGATCGCAGATGCCATTGGTTCGCTGCGCCTGAATCGCCGCTTCATGCGTCCACTGATCGAGGCCGGAGCCCGCCTGACTTTCTTTCACGACATCAGCCTGAAGCATCTGCTGTCGTTCATGAACCTGCGAAACCACCGAAAAATTGTCATCTGTGATGGCGCCGTGGCCTTCACCGGCGGCATCAATATCAGCGACCAGCAAGACCGGCGCCGCAACAAACGGGCATTTCACGACGTTCACCTGGAATTGACCGGCCCGGTCGTTTCCTGGCTGGAAACCATTTTTGTCGAAGACTGGCACTATTCCACGCATGACCTGTCGGTCCGGCACATGCTGCGCGAGCATTATCGCGATCGTCTTGAACGACTGCAGGAACAAGCCCAGGACGATGCCGACAAGGCCCCTGCCGCGCGACGCCTGGCCAGCGATGAACCAAGCCCCGGCAGTCAGCCGGTTCATGAACCGCCGCGCTGGATACGTACCCAGATCATTCCGTCTGGACCGGATTTTGATTACGCTTCCATTTTGCGCGTGACGGTTGATGCCATACAGCGCGCGCGCCATCGAATCTACCTGACCACACCCTACTTCGTGCCAGACGCAACCTCTGCCCAGGCGCTGACCTCTGCTTCCTTGCGCGGCGTTGATGTACGCATTCTGCTGCCCAAGCGAACCGACAATTATGTGGTGACCAAGGCAGCCCAATCCTGGTTCGACGATCTGGTTGCCGCAGGCATCCGCGTCTTTGAGTATGGCCCTCGCATGCTGCACACCAAAAGCATGATCGTGGACGACGACATTTCCTTCATCGGTTCGGCCAATTTCGACAATCGCAGCTTTTACCTGAATTTTGAAGTGAGCGTGCTGTGCTACGAGCGCGAGGCGAACCAGGCATTGCTCGAAGAATTCAATGCCTCCATGCAATACGCGCAGGAAGTGCAGCTGACGCATCAACCTTTCTTTTCCAGGTTAAGCAAGGCCATCGCGCGTCTATTCTCGCCTTTACTTTGAACCGCCTGAGATCAACCTTCAATTTGTAATGGAAGGAGCGGGGCATCGGCTGCCTCGGGTCGGACAGCAGCATCACCTGAACCTGTAAGCCAGGCGTCACCGTGGTAACCTATACTCATTCTTTCATCCGCATGATTATTCAATTGGGATTGCCCGTTATGTCTACTTATTCATCCAGCACTTCAATCACAGACCTCGCAGACGCAGCGCCCGACGCGGCGTTGACCGAAACCCTGCAGGAAAGCACCTTTATCTTTGAAGGCAAGATCATCAAAGTCACGGTCGACACGGTGGTCCTGCCCAATGGCAAGACGGCCACCCGCGAGGTGGTGCGGCACTGCGGCGCAGTGGCCGTGCTGGCCGTCACGCCCGACGACAAAGTCGTGCTGGTCAGACAGTTTCGCCACCCTACCGGCGGACCGCTGCTGGAGATCCCGGCAGGCAAACTGGATGTAGACAACGAGCCGCCCGAGCAATGCGCCTACCGGGAGCTGGCTGAAGAAACCCCCTACACCGCAGGCGGCATGACGCTGATCCACACCTTTTATACCGCGCCCGGGTTTTGCGATGAGTTGATGTACGTCTTTCGCGCCGAAGGCGTGCGACAGGACAGCACTCTGAACGCAGACGACGACGAATTTGTGCAAACGGTGTTGATGAGCCGCGACGAAGTTCGCCAGGCCATCGACAAGCAACTGATTCGCGACGCCAAGACCCTGGTGGCATTGCAATCGTGGTTGCTGGAAAAATAATAAATGCACCGCGGCAGCCGGCGCGATTCAGTGGCCGCGGTCCCGCATCACGCCAGCTGCGGCACACACGGGCATGTCAGGGCGAGAGCCCCACGCTGCCGATGTCGTCCGGGCTGGACAGGCTAAGCAACTTGGTTTCTGTCTGCGCCAGGCGTACTCCAGCCGTAGCAAAAACAAAGCCGTCTACCGGCGCATTGACCGGTGTCACCGTCAGCGCCACCGGGTCAACCACTTGCGCCAGTAACTGATTGCGCTTTACCCACTGCCCTGCGGCAACGTGGTACACCACAATACCGGCGCAAGGGGTGGCTACATAAGCCAACCCGCCCAGCGGATGCGGTTCGCAGCGCAATGGCGGCATTGGCATTACCTCGGTGGCGGGCAACTGCAGATAACCCTGCTGATGCAAATACTGGATCAGCGCAAGCGCATCATGCTCGGCATACTCATGTGTCAGATCACGGTCGCCGCGCAATTCAACCGTTGCCGCAAAACAGGCCAGCGGTATATTCGCCTCCGGGTATACGCTTCGCAATTTCAGCCAGGGTGTGGACACCATCTCATCAAATGAACATGACAGGGAGTCTTCGGCCAGCAACTGGCATTCGCTTTGCAGGTACCGGGCCAACGGTTCACAGCGATCCCACACCTGGGGCAAAGAATACACATGCATGACCGCACGGCTATCGCAATGCAGATCCAGCACAATATCAGCGTCACAAGCCATTTTCAACAGCGTGATATGCAGCTCGTCAATCAGCCGGGCAGGCGCCAGCGCATCCAGCACATCCCGCATTTTGCCGCGAATCAGCGCCAGGTTGGCCTGGGCATCTGCACCAGGCTTCTCGCGACTGCTCTGCAAAGCAGTGAGCAGGTTTTCGTATAGCGGGACACCGGTAAGACGATTGAAATTTTGTCCGGTTGGCAACTGAAAACGACCGATATGCTCATAGAACACGCTTTGCGACAGCCCGATCGGGTTGCAGAACGGCACCAGGATAATTTCACAGTTGAGCGCGCCCTGCTTTTCCAGTTCCTGCAAACGGCGATTCAGATAGAAGGCCGCCAGCGAGCCGGGCAATTCGTCCGCATGCAGGCTTGCCTGCATATATACCTTGCGGCCGCTGTCGGTCGGTCCAAAATGAAAGGCATTGATTTCAAATGTGGCACCGGGGGCGCTCAGCGATAAAACGTGTTTTTTGTGCTGCATTATGCTTCCGCCATATGTCGGGAATTCAAATGAACCAGATAGTGTTGCTCGATTTTTCGAAAGATGAAGACCAGTACGAAATTGAGCACCAGGTAAATACATGCGGCAGCCGAATAGGCAATGAATGGCTGATAGGTATTGGTCACGAACAGGCTGGCCGCGCCGGTAATTTCCATCATGGCCACCGTAGAGGCCAGCGCTGTGGAATGCATGGTCATGATGACCTCATTGCTATAAGCCGGCAATGCGCGACGCAGGCTTGATGGCAGAATGATGCGCCGCATTGCGTTGCGGCGATTCATGCCATAGGCGCGGGCCGCCTCGATTTCTCCACGATCGGTGTTTTTAATGGCGCC
>DATGQC010000234.1:0-5690 GCA_035304425.1 Advenella sp. | reverse complement strand
TGTAGGGTTGAGTTATAAGTAACGGGTTGTCCGTCCCGTTTATTTCACTGCCAGCCCCGCCTGCTGAATAATCGCCCGATTATTACGCGACTCTTCATCAATAATCTTCTGAAAGTCTTCAGCGTTGCCACCGCTGGGAATATTACCCGATTGTCGCAGGCTGTCTGCAATAGCATGATCATGCAAAGCCGCGTCAAATGCTTTGTTCAGCAGTTCGATCACCGGGCTCGGTGTGCCGGCCGGAGCGACGATACCAAAATTGGATTTCAGATTTGCCTTGGGCTGCCCCAGCTCGGTGAACGTTGGGGTGTCTGGCAGGCCTTCGAGACGTTGCTCGGCGCCGATCGCCAATGCACGCAGCTTGCCAGCCTTGATGTTTTCTATCAGGGTAGCGGAGACGTTGGTTGAGAACACTTCGAATTGACCACCCAGCGCATCGTTCATTTGCTGGCTGCCTCCTTTATAGGGAATCAGCGTCATATCCAGTCCGGCGTCATGAGATATTTGGCCGAACATGATGTGGCCGATTGTGCCCATGCCTGACGTCGCCCAGCGCAGCTTGCCCGGCGCCTGTTTTGCTGCTGTGATGAATTCGTTGAAATCGCTGGCCCGCAGCGTTTGTGTCCCCAGCAGAACAACCGGAGAATACATGATGCCGATGATCGGCGTGACGGCTTTCTCGGGGTCGTAATTGACTTTGGAGAAGTACGGCGTCAGGGTCAGGGGGCTGGTGGCGGAAAAGGCCAGCGTGTAGCCGTCGGGCTTGGCTCGGGATACCTCGGCAATATTGATCGTGCCACCGGCCCCAGGGCGGTTTTCCACAATGACCGGGACCTTGAGTGTTTCGGCCACTTTCTCAGCCAGCTTGCGTGCTACGACATCACTCAGCCCGCCAGCAGGGTAGCCCACTGACAGCCGGATGGCTTTTTCGGGAAATTCGCCGGCGGTTGCCAGGGGGATGATTGTGGTGCTGATCGCGACGGCGATGAACCGTTGCAGGAGCCGTGAAGCATTGGAAAGGGTTGTCATGGTGGAAAAAGAAAAGTAATAGGCAATAAAAAGGGGCAGGGCACGCGTTCTTGGCGGGCTGTGCACGTTAGCACAGATTATATGACAGATGACATTGCATTCAGGACCCTGCGTGCGTAAAGGGCCTGTATGCAGCGTGAGACATTGCGCGAGTCGGGCGCCATGGCGGGAATGCGAAAGCAGTGCTGTTTCGATCTGTTTTCGCACACGCGGCGCGCCGCGTCTGAAGCGTTTTTACAACAACCTGACTTTTTTGTCGTTTTTTTTAATAAAACCGGTACGCTCACTGGTGTTTTTTTTCAGGAGTATATATAATCCTTGTCTTAGCTCTTCAACAGTAAACAACAGTTTTCTGTTTTGCCCAGGTGGCGGAATTGGTAGACGCGCATGGTTCAGGTCCATGTGCCTTCGGGTGTGGGGGTTCGAGTCCCCCCTTGGGCACCACTGGTTTTTATGATTGTTATTTAAAACAGTCGCAAATATCAGCCAGTTATTTCCGGTAGTTTTCCAGACAACATTCTTTGTCTAAAGTCAGTCTTCTTAAGCACTGCGGCGCTAGGCTCTGCCTCATCATCGGAGCATAGGGCACGGCTCTACCCCATAAACGGGGGATGGGTATTCACCAAACTCTGTTAATCACTCCATTCCAACCGCATTGAGCTAATACTCGCAAGCGGTAATTCTCAAAATCATTAAATCCAGACGCCTGGCGTGAGCGCATTTCCATTTGGCGCTACCCCAATAAAAATGGGATACGGGGCGTACTAAGCTCCCATCTATTAGCGTACTTCAACTGCATCGGGCGGCAACGCTCAACCGTTTTCAGCATTGTCCCGGGTTTATATGCATTGCGCGAGCAACCCATTTGATGGCCGTGGAAAAGCCCGATGTTGCGATAGGTAACCGGTAGATTGATTATGCTAAAATTTTTCTATCATCTGGCCGTTGAATCCGTCGCGAGGGCGGATCGCCGGGACATGCAGATACGGCTTGCAAAGCCATATAAGTTTTACGAAGGAAGATGAGAGATGAAACTTGCCGAGGCCTTGGCGTTACGCAGTGACTGTCAGACCCGACTGGCGCAGCTAAAGGCGCGTTTGCTGCGCAACGCGACGGTGCAGGAGGGAGAGGCGCCTGCCGAAGATCCAAACGTATTGCTGGCGCAGTATGACGCACTGTGTGCCGAGCTGGTGCAACTGATTCGACGTATCAATCAGACTAATTCTATGACCTCTGTTGTTGGTAAAACCATGACCGAGGCGTTGGCCGAGCGCGATATTCTTAAACAGCGACACGCGACCTACCTGGATCTTGCCGCCGCAGGCACTGTTTCACGTTCTGTGGTCACGCGCTCAGAGGTGCGGTTTAAAAGCGCTATTGAGGTGGCCGGGGTGCAGAAACAGGCAGATTTGCTGGCACGGACCATCCGCGAGCTGGACGCACGGATTCAGGAGGTGAACTGGCAGGTGAATTTACAGGATTGACAGAATGCCGGTAACCGGTGGTGATGCGAGCACAACCCTTTCCAGCGGGGTAAGCTGGAGCATAGTGGTGCAAGGGGCTGCACCGTGGGTCCAGGCCCAATTTACCAGGCACGCCCAGCATTGTGACACCAGTACGCAGCACATATCACAGTTTACAACCATGTGTTGGTCGCCAACCGGCGAGGGTGGGTCAGGGGATGCAATGCCAGCTTGGGCATTGGGTGTTCTGTCAGGTTTTGATCTTCAGCGGCGTGAGCGATGCCGAGTGTAAAGCACTCAGGTACCCATGCATAATGAAGTGTGCCAGCCGCTTTTGCCCATGGATAAATAATCAGAATCTGCTGTTAGCGATTGTTGCTGCACGCAGACAGGGCTGCGGGCTTATGGGCTGGCTTTACCAAAAAACGGGGGATTAAACCCCGTTTTTTTGCGACCTAGCGGGTCAGGTAGCCGCTCTTTCTTTCAACATGCTGTATAGCTGATCTTTGAGCTGCAATTTTTCTTTTTTCTTCTTCTCGATTTCAGTATGCTTTTCACTGAAATCCTGTGTCTCAAGGTTCTGCAACTCCTGATCCAGATCATTATGTTTTTTGAAAAGGCGCTTGAAATTGGCGTCTTCTTCTTTAAGCCGGGATATTAAATCACGATATTCAGGGAACATACCGACGACCTCCGTCTGTTGTGAGTTGGGAAAATCCATTATACAGACAAAGAATGCCGTTCCCAAAATTTCAGGCCCGGCATTGATTTACCAATAAAAACAGTATGTTAGGAAACTATTCTGCTTATTTCGCAGGGGGCGGCGGGCGCCGGTGCGTTACCGGCACGGCCTTGTTTTTATCGTTCAGATTGACTGCTGCGGGAAACAGGTCCCAGATGGCGATGAACATAGCGGCAATCAGCGGGCCGATCACAAAGCCGGTCAGGTCGAATAGGGATAGGCCTCCAAGCGTGGAAATCAGCACCAAATAGTCCGGCATTTTCGTGTCTTTGCCCACCAGAAGCGGGCGAAGAATATTATCCGACAGGCCAATAACCAGGAAGCCGAACAAAACCAGGATAATGCCATTCCACAGGTTGCCTGTAATCAGAAAGTACACGGCGACCGGTAGCCATACAATGGCGGCGCCCACGGCGGGCAGCAGCGACAGGAAACCCATAACGACGCCCCACAGCAAGGCGCCCTGAATACCCAGGATCCAGAAAATGACGCCGCCAAGCACGCCCTGTACCGCAGCAATAACCACATTGCCTTTGACTGTTGCCCGCACCACTGTGTTGAATTTCTGGAACAGAAATTGTTTGTGGTCGTCGGTCAATGGAATCAGGTTTTTGATACGGTGTGTCAGTGCGGGTCCATCCTTGAGCAGGAAGAACAGCAAATACAGCATAATGCAGAATTCAACCAGGAATGCAAAGAAATTCTGGCCAATATCAAGCGCCTGGGTGGCCAAATACTTACTGCCTTGCATCATGCCGGATGAAATTTTGGCATAGAGCGACGACAGGTTGTAGATTTCGAACCTGGCAAGAAAGTCCCGGACCGAAGCGGGCAGCGCATCCGATACCTGGCGGATGTATTCGGCGATATTAAACTGGCCGGATTCGATACGTTGATAGAACAACAGTGATTCATTAATCAGCGAGATGGAAATCAGAATCAGGGGAATAATGGCGATCAGCAGGCAGATAATAAGTGTGATTATCGATACAGTGGTGTTTCTGCCCGGCATGCGTTCCAGTATCCACAATTGCAGCGGACGGAACAGTACCGCCAGGACGATAGCCCAGAAGATCGCGCCGTAAAAGGGGACGAGCATTCTCAGAAATGCGAGCGAGACTGCAATCAGAATGAGAATAAAGGTATTGAAGTAAATACCGGAGCGGTTCAGATAAGCCATAATGGTGCTTAACCCTAAATTAGGATGATGCCCATTCTAGATGATTTTTTTCCGATACAAGAATATATTCTTTACAATATTTGCAAATATGCGATTAAGGTAATTAGCCCATGCTGCAATTGAGAACAATATTGACAATCGGCATGCTGGCCGGTGCTGTCACACTGGCTGGTTGTTCTACAGCACCACCGAAAAATGCGGAAGATTTGTGTGCTATCTTTCAGGAGAAGCCGCAGTGGCATACCGCGGCGCTGGCGATGCAGAGCAAATGGGGCGTGCCGATCCCGGTGCCCTTTGCCATGATGTATCAGGAATCCTCGTATCGGCACGATGCCAAACCGCCCAAAAATTATTTGCTATGGTTTATTCCCTGGGGACGAGTCAGTTCAGCCTATGGATATGCGCAGGCCAAGGACGAGGTGTGGGGGGATTACGAGCGCGAAACCGGTCAGAGCGCCAGCCGTGACGATTTTGGCGATGCGCTGGATTTCATGGGGTGGTATATGTCCAAGGCGCAGGTGCTTAATGGTACTTCCAAATGGGACGCCTACGGGCAGTACCTGAATTATCACGAAGGCTGGAGCGGCTATCGCAACCAAAGTTACCAGGCCAAAGCCTGGCTTATGCGCACTGCTGAAATCGTCAAGGAGCGGGCAGCGCGTTACACGGCCCAGTATAACCAGTGTCGTGCCCAATTGATGTAATGAAAAAGCGGCTGATAGTCAGAACGCCAAGCTGAGTCACAAGGCAGCCGCTCTGCCGCTTTTGTATGTCGGCCGCGTCATGCTGCCGGTTTCTGCGTTTTGCGTCGCCACACCAGAATGGCATAGGCAGCGACGCCTGCGATCAGGCCCCAGAATGCCGAGCCTACGCCAAAGAACGAGACGCCGGATGCGGTCATCAGAAATGTGATGATGCCCGCCTCGCGCTCTGACTCCTCGGCCATGGCTCCGGCCAGGCCCGAGCAGAGGGCCCCCAGTAAAGCGAGGCCGGCCAGAGGGGCAACAAAGGTTTCCGGTATGGCAATGAACAGCGTGGTTACTACGGTCGCAAACAAACCGAAAAATATATAGAATACGCCGCACACAATGCCTGCAACATAACGTCGTTGCGGATCGGGATGGCATTCCGGGCCGGTACATATTGCAGCGGTGATCGCGGCCAGCGTGGTGCCGTGCAGGCCGAAAGGGGCAAACAGGACGGTCGAGATGCCAGTGGTGGTAATAAGCGGTGAGATCGGCGTATGGTGATATCCGCTGGACTGCAGGACGGCAAC
>DATGQC010000233.1:0-10600 GCA_035304425.1 Advenella sp. | reverse complement strand
CAGAACAATATTGACATGGGCGCGTTGCCGGTCGTCGTCATTTGCTTCTGCACACAAGAGTGCCATTGCGGGACACCACACCGCCGCGCAGGCCCTGGCGCATCTGATATACATGAACTCAGGACAACCTCCTTTGGTCTTGCACAACGATAGCGTTCAACCTGTACTACCCTGCTGCACCGTGAAATGCTCATCCAGGAATCGCAAAAACGCCCGCACTCGCGGCGCCAGCGTCTTGCCATGCGGATACAACACATACATCATATCTTGTGCCGCTGGTGGATAATCGGTTAACAACCGGACAAGGCGGCCCTCGGCAATGTCGGCGGCAATGTGAAATTCGGCCAAGCGCACAATGCCCAGGCCAACGATGGCAAGGGTTCGCAACAGTTCGCCCTGATCGGCGCCCACCACCCCCTGAATATTGACCGCCTTGGGTATGCCGTTTTCGATGAAAGTCCAGGCATTCCATTGTTGTCTTACCGTGAAATTCAGGCAATGATGACTATGCAATTCGTCGGGCGCCACCGGTACCCCGTTCCTCTTCAAATACGCCGGCGCGGCAGCAATAATCCAGCGCCGGAGAAAAAGCGGCCTGCCTACCAGAGAAAGCTCTGTCGGACTCCCGCTGTGAATGGCGACGTCGATCTCTTTTTTCAGGAAATCACCACGATCCGTTCCGATAATGAATTCTATACGCAAGCCAGGATGCCTTTTCAGCAACAGGGGCAGCAGCGGCGCCAACTGATATTTGGCAAAAGTCAGACTGGTATGTATATGCAGGACGCCCGTCATTTCAGCCTCACTGGGCGTGACTGAATTTTCGGCCTCAGTCATGGCGTTGACCACTTTTTTTCCATACTCGCGAAATCGATGGCCTTCTTGCGTTAGTCGTACCGTCCCGGCAATACGGTCGAACAATCGGACCGCCAACCGAGACTCCAGCCGGGCAATGAGCTTACTTATCGCGGAAGGGGCACGCGACAGCTTGCGTCCGGCTGCAGAAAAACTGCCTTCCTCTACAACACACAAAAACACCAGAATTTCGGTAAATTTATCCATACCTCCTCCTATGAATAATTTCATAATATTTGCACGCTCATGTAGGGACTGGCCCGGCCTCGGGTCTGCCTGTAGTCTTGTTGTCGGGCAAACTGCATAAACCCCGTCGCTATCACAAACAACCAGAATATATATCGATGTGCTGGCTGCGGTCACGCCTTCCTGCGCAAACGAGTGATCAATAGCGAAAGTCAGGAGTCCAAGAACCGCAGGCGTTCATGTTGCTGCCGGGTTTGTGATGGCGATGGCGTGCACTGCCGGACATCTGTTTACTCGTGTGCACTTTGCGTCTGGTTTAATGTTTAATCTTAATAGAAAGCCGCAAGTTGCCAGGCCATCATGACATGTCCGGGGGTCGTTTCATATCGCGTCATGTCGAACCGGGACATCACGGGCCATGACGGTATATCGCGCAATCGCGTTCAAATGGGCGCTCCCGTACCATAGGAGCGAGCCCGGTCAGGTCGTCCTTAAAGCAGCGGCAGTTTATTGTCTTGGACCACTTTTTTCCATTTTGCCACTTCGGACTTGATGCGCTCTGCAAACGCTTGGGGCGTATTATTCACCCGTCGCGCACCCATTCCTTCCAGTTGTTTAGTTGCATCTTCATCCGTCAAGGCTGACGCGATGGACTGATTCAACTTTTGAACGATATCGATAGGCGTGCCCGCTGGCGCAAGAATGCCGAACCATGCTGACACTTCATAATCAGGCACGCCGGATTCGTGAATGGAAGGAACGTTCCTGAAGGTTGGCCAGCGGTCTTTGGTCGTCACGGCCAGCGCTCGCAGCGTGCCGGCCTGGATGTGACCCGCTGATGAGGGCACATTATCGAATCCGACCAGGATCTGCCCGCTTATCAAATCATTCAGCATGGGACCACCACCCTGATAGGGAACATGAACCATATCTATGCCCGCCTTGGCTTTCAGCAATTCGCCCGACATATGAGGGCTGCCGCCCATACTGGTCGAACCAAAATTGACGGCGCCCGGATTTTTTTTCGCGTAAGCGATGAACTCCTCGAATGTCTTAAACGGCGCATCTTTATTCGCAATCATGACGTTGGGCGTGTCGGCCACGATAATGACCGGCGCGAAGTCCTCCACCGTTCGATATGGCAGCTTTTTGTACATCGCTGCATTGATACCATGGGTATTGATCGTCCCCATGACCAGGGTATAGCCATCTGGCTTGGCCCTGGCAACGGCCAATGTCCCTATCTGCCCGCCGGCTCCTGGCTTGTTCTCGACGATAAAAGTCTGCCCCAGGCTTTTGGTCAATTTCATGGATACCAGGCGAGCCAGAAGATCCGTAGTGCCACCCGGCGGATAAGGGACGACAAGCGTGACCGGTCGATCGGGATACGCCGCCCGAGCCACGCCGCTCACGGCCAACGCAATACCCAGGCTTAATACCGTTAACAGTTTATTTTTAAACATATTGACTCCTCCTGCAGTGATGATTCAAAGCAATTGTTGACCGTGCAGTTTGCCGCGCAGCGATTCCGGAACATCCATTTCGAATCCCAGAATGGCTGCAGACAGGGCTTTGCCATAATTATCCAGGCACAGGCTGCGCGAGACGCCACCGCCTAAAGCGCCGTGGGCGACAAAGTTCAGGGCGTGTATGTTGTCAACCTCATAGCGCAATACGTCTCCCGTGATAACGCCGCTATAGAACGCTTTGAGGCGTTCAGCGGTAAGCTGGGTTTTAAGAAGCGCATAAAATTCGGGTTCGTAGGCAAACACGGAGATATTTGACGTGTTCCCCTTATCTCCAGAGCGGGCGTGCGCCAAATGCTGTAGAAGTATTAACATGATCAACTCTCAAAATAAGTTACCGTGGCCGGGACATTTTCACGAGGCACCAGCGAGGACCAGACACCGATGATCTCGCGTGTTCGCTCCTGATGCGGCACGCGCTTGCCGGTATGCGCGATTCCGGAAACCGCCATGCCGTCAACTTCACGCCCAACCTTTTCCGCTTCCTGGCGGGTACGGGTGCGAGCAGCGACGCGTACCGCGATTTCATAAGGTTCCGGAGCGTCCTCCGGGGTGGCGTCCCCATGAATGGCATTCATGCCCAGAAAATCGATACGCAGGTCTTCTGCGTCCAGTTTCACAATTTTGAAGCGTTCCTCCAAAATGCGTTTGGCTAATCGAGCGCGTCGCAAAGCTCCGGGCCCGGCGTAAAAAAACATATCTTCGCCTATGAACCCTTCCGTGCAACCGATCGAGACCTTCAGGGTCGGCGTACGCGGCTTGCCGCCAATATGCGTCACACGTACCCGGTCAGGACCGACCTGTTCCAGATTGACGGTCGTAAAGTCAACCACAACATCCGGCGTCAAATAGTTGGCAGGATCGTGCACCTCGTACAGGAGTTGCTCCTTCACGGTCTGAAGCGTCACCGCCCCACCGGTGCCGCTTACTTTGGTAATAACAGCGCTACCATCTTCCTGCACCTCCGCGATGGGAAAGCCAAAGTTCCACGGCTCAGGCACATCCTTGAAACCCGGATCAGAAAAGTAGCCACCGGTTACCTGCGCGCCGCATTCCAGCAGATGACCTATGCCATTGCCCGCACCCAGGCGGACGTGATCCAGCGGATCCCAATTGAACTCATGCATCATCGGGGCCATGAATATCGAAGGGTCGGCGACGCGACCCGTAATAACGATTTGAGCGCCGGCCCTCAGGGCTTCTACGATCGGCTCGGCGCCCAGATAGGCCTCAGCAGAAATCAGGCCTGGCGTCAGCGTGCTGGTAGGCTCTCCATTTTCCAGAATAGCGTCGGTAAGATCCAATACATTCTCGGTAATCAGGCTGCCAGTGACTGCAGCAACTTTGACGCCGGATAGGCCTAGTTCGCGTAAAAGCGCCACGACGCGTTCAGCAGCGGCTTGGGGATTGACCCAGCCCTGGTTGGAAACAATACGTGTCCCTTGCTGCATGCAGGCTGGCAAAACCGCAAGCATGCGGTCCTCCAGATAAGTATCGTAGCCAGGGAACGCGGGATCGCGCCGACGGCGAACCTGTGCCGCCGAAACAGTCGCTTCGGCCATGGTCTCAAAGCACAGATAGTCCAGTTTCCCCTGTTCGGCATTCAGCGCAGCCGGCTCGATGCGGTCTCCCCACCAAGCCGCACCAGATCCAATGCGGACCGTTTTGTTCATGCGTTTTCTCCTATGAGCTTGTGTTAAACGTGTGTGCCGTCTTTACGCAATATCTGATAACGTACACTGCGTAATCACAAGTCTATAGACCAGGCAGCGGTGCAACCAGCCCTGCTGCGGAACAGCGCCTGTGAATATTATTCATAGGCAAACGCAGATAACCTGCATCAATACCGGCATTTCTGTATTCGACAAACATGAGGCAACAGCCATTGTCGCCGCAGTAAACGTTTCGACGATTCGATTACCTCATGCGCGACGTTCACTGCCCGTGCTTGTCAGACCGCTCGCCATGGATCCCGATATCTGCAGCTGAATCATCGTCCATGACCGGCCGTGCCCCAGGTCACTTATACTCGCCCGCCGTTCTTCGCTCCCGACGAGATGCAGTTCAATTATTTTCCGGCCCATCCGAAGCGCGGGCACATGACTAAATGGTAAGAAAAAGCTAAGTTGCTGCGCAGACGACCCAAAGACATAATTGTGGGCTCGACGCTTCGGGCATGACACCGAAGCGATATTCAACCATTTCCAAGGAGACAACTGCATGCGTCGAGTCGATTACCGGGACTTGATCGGGGGAGTGTTAATTACAACTGCCGGGGCCGCAGCCATGTACCATTCATTGACCGCGTTTTCTGTTGGCACGGCGGATCGAATGGGGCCGGGCTATTTTCCCGCCCTCGTAGGTGGCCTGTTGATGCTGTGTGGACTCTTGATACTGATCCCTGCACTGCTGCGTGAAGGGCCCATGCCTGCCTTCGAATGGCGACCGCTGTGCTGGATCAGTCTTTCGATGCTCGCCTTCGCGTTGCTGGTCCTTCCATTCGGCCTGGTGCCGGCGATCATCGCACAGACGATCGTGGCCGGCATCTCGGATTGCAAATTATCCTGGCGGGGTTCACTGCTGCTGGCCGCAGGACTCTCTGTCGGCGCGACCCTGGTCTTCAAGCTTGGCCTGGGCGTCATTCTGCCGACATTCGCCTGGCCCTGGTAGGAGAAGATAAAGATGGACATCCTTAACAACATCATGCTCGGTCTGACGACCGCGCTCGATTGGAACAATCTTCTGTGGTGCATCATTGGCGTATCGCTTGGCACGCTGATCGGCGTAATCCCGGGTGTCGGTACCCTGGCGACCATGTCGCTGCTGTTTCCGATCACTTACGTCCTGGAACCGACCGCGGCGCTGATTATGCTTGCGGGCATCTGGTACGGCAGCACCTATGGCGGATCGACAGCCTCGATCCTGTTGAATCTTCCGGGAACGCCAGCCAACGCCGTGACGTGTCTGGATGGATTCCCCATGGCCAAACAAGGGCGGGCGGGCGTCGCCCTGCTGATGACGACCGTTGCGTCCTTCTTCGGCGCCAGCGTTGGCATTCTCATGATGATGCTGTTCTCACCACTCCTGGCGGAGGTCGCATTCAAATTTGGCCCTGCAGAGTACTTTGCCATGATGGTGCTGGGCCTGGTATCGGCCTCTGTCGTGTCGTCTGGCTCAGCGCTCAAGGGCATCACCATGGTCGTGGGCGGCGTGCTGCTGGGCATGGTCGGGACCGACGTCAATTCCGGCGTGGCGCGCTTTGATTTTGGGTTTCCCGAACTCCAGGATGGCGTGCAGATCGTCGCGCTTGCCATGGGCCTGTTTGGCGTCACCGAAATCATCGCCAGCATCAATCATGTGAAGGCGGCCGATCGTAAAATCGATGTATCGATGAAGGGCATGCTGCCCACGCGCGACGAGATGAAGCGTTCCTGGGGACCGATGACCCGCGGATCGGGTTTGGGGTCGTTTTTTGGCGTATTGCCTGGCGTCGGCCCTACCGTCGCCGCCTTCATGGCCTATGCGCTGGAGAAACGGACCTCCAAGACCCCCGAGCGCTTCGGCAAAGGCGCGATCGAGGGCCTCATGGCCCCGGAGTCGGCCAATAACGCCTCAGACCAGGCGTCCTTCATCCCGACAATGACGCTCGGCATTCCCGGCAGTGTAACGATGGCGCTGATCATTGGCGCGCTGATGATCCACGGCATCCAGCCAGGACCGCAAATGCTGACCGAGCAGCCCGACATGTTCTGGGGCCTGGTGATGAGTTTCTGGATCGGCAACATCGTCCTGGTGATCCTGAATGTGCCGATGATCGGTCTGTGGATCCGCGTGTTAACCATTCCATATCACATTCTCTATCCGGCGATCGTGATGTTCATCTGCATCGGCACCTATTCGGTCAACAACAACGTCTTCGATGTCTACGCCGTTCTGGTGTTCGGCATTGGCGGCTACGTACTGCGTGTCCTGGACTTCCAACCAGCCCCGCTGCTGCTCGGCTACGTGTTGGGTCCGATGCTGGAGGAAAACTTCCGGCGCGCCATGCTGCTTTCACGAGGCAGCATGCAGACCTTCATCGAACGCCCCATCAGCATGTGGGTGCTGGCTCTGACGGCCGTCTTGCTGGTGTGGGGATTCTGGAGCAGCATGCGCCAGCGCTCGGCCGTAACCCGGACGGCATCGCCCTGAGTCGACTGATTCACGCTGAGGTATTTTAAAAGATGGCCGGCTCAGTCGGCCATCTTTTTTGAACCGCCATTGCAGAGATGCCGCTATCGCAACCCGTATGGCGTTAACTGTATGTTGAATCAAGCGGCAACGTCACGGTTACCCGCAAGCCGGGCTGCGCATTAGAAAAAGAAAGCTTTCCACCATGCAAGCCAACAATGCTCATCACGCTGGTCAGACCCAGACCGTGGCCATCCGACGCTGGATCGGATCGATAAAAATGCTTGCCCAGGTGCTCATACTCGGTGGCAGGTAACCCTGGCCCATCGTCCTTGATCGTGACCAGTCCGGTACGGTCCTGCCTGACTACGTCAACAACGACCCGGCCGGCGGCATACTTAACCGCATTGTCCAACAGATTCGCGAGCGCGCTGGCGAGCAAATTGACATCGCCCTGAAGCGTCACATTGTCCAGGTTCCCGCAGGATAAGCCAATCCCTTTTTCTTCCGCGAACGCTTCATGCATATCCACCACGTCGGCGACAATGGCGTTCAATTCGCAGGGCTTGAACGAACGACGCTGTATACCTGCTTCCATCTCTGCAATTTGCAAAAGCTTCTCCATCAACACATTGAGACGTTCGATGCCTTCAATTGCGTGCTGGTTGGCCGCAAGCGCTTCGGCCATGGACACGCCCGGCTGCTGCGCCGCTCGCAATGCGCCAATGATGCGGGTCAGCGGGGTCCGAAGATTATGTGCGATCGTATCCGAAATGTGCCTGGCGCTTTTCATCAGAAGTTCGATCCTGTCCAGCATCGTGTTGATATCACGATTAAGCAATGTGAACTCATCCTCGCCTGTCGGCGCTGAAACGCGCTTAGAGAGCTTACCCGCGCCAATTTGCTGGGTCGTGCGCCGGATGTGGCTGACGCGGTACGCCAATTCTCTTCTGAATAGATACGTTCCCAGAAAGACCATAAGGCCGGCCAGAAGAATGGCTGCCGCCGTCGCCTGCCCAACCAACGAGGTGATATCGCCTATCTCCCTTGCATCTTGCCCCACCACCAATACCGCACCGTCGGGCAGCGTTTGAATTTGCAACTGGCCACGCGTGGGAACGCCATCCTGAATAACTTCAGCATCAAATAGGGATGTATAGGTGGAATTCAATTGGGGGAACAGTGCAAGGTTGCCGGCCAGCTTGCGGCCGTCCTCATCCAGAAGCAAGTAAATTTCCCTGTCAGAGTCGATTCTATCGGAAAGCGTCAGTTCGATCGCGGATATAAGCGCATCACGTCCGCCATCTTCAAAAGCCGCCACCAGACGTTGGCCGGTCGCTGTTATTTGTCTTGTGTACTCGGTGCGTAAAGCCCCGATGAATTGAACATAGATGAAGACGATCAATATTGACGTTGTTGCTATCGCCAACAAGCCATAATTTAATGTAAGGCGAAAAGAGATGGAATTCCACAGGCGCCTGAAATGATGAATCATTCTTCAGGCGGCTCCGCAGTCGAACCCTGTCTATCAGAAAGGGTATACCCCACGCCGCGTATCGTGTGGATCAGCGGCGTTGAAGCAATGAAATCAATTTTACGGCGCAGCCTGCTAACCTGAACATCAATCACATTCGACTGAGGGTCAAAGCTGTATCCCCAAATCGTTTCAAGCAGCATGGTTCGTGTCACGATCCTGTGCACGTTAAGCATGAGATAAAGCAATAGACGGAATTCTTGCGGCTGCAGGGAAATCATCCGTTCCGCACGGCGTACCTTCTGCGTCGCGACATTAATCGTCAGATCCGCGATCCGCAGCTGTTTGGCTTGCAAATCGGGCCGCGTTCGCCTGACCAGCGCATCCATCCGGGCGACCAATTCAGAAAAGGAGAAGGGTTTGACTAAATAGTCATCGCCACCGGCTTTTAAGCCGTCTACCCGATCATCAACCGCCGACAGCGCACTGAGCACCAGAACCGGCGTTTTTTTGCCCGATACCCGGAGTGCGGACAGTATTGACAGACCATCGACATGATTGGGCAGTATCCGATCCAGAATAATAATGTCCCATTTGTCCTTCATCGCGTTTTCAAGTCCGCTCGAACCATCCCGGCTGACGCAGACCAAATGCCCAAGCTCCGTCAGGCCGTTGGCAAGATAACGCGCGTTATCCCGATCATCCTCAATAATAAGACATTGCCACATAGCTGTTTCCAAGCGAAATAAGTGTGAGGCGAACGCCTCTTGAAGACAGCCGCAAGTCGTTCCCGGGCCTCACCCTCTCGCCTTGCTGCTCTCAAAAGACCTTATCATCAAGTGCGGGGCAACTCAACACGCTCATCGTACGACGATCATGTTTACATATCGTACTTATGCGGACCAGGCGCTTGCCGGTTCTCAGGGGGTGAATCAGTGCTCAGCGCCGCCTGGCCATGCATGCCGCCGCCCTGGACGCTCAAGGCCAATTCCCGGCTACGCATCAAGAGGCACCCGGCGCAAGCCCGGGCGACCTCATTGACGGCACATATCTACCCGTTTTCTGACCAAATGGAAAGGTTATCGTAATGAACCCCAGGTGGGTTTTGACTCACATCGTTCAAACTTACCCGCAGCGATCAGGTTCTTATTTATTGCCGCAATAGCGTGGTGACGCCAGGCGTTTTGGCGGACATGCTATAAAATGGCCGCTACACCTCGTTGGGAGTTGGAAGAATGTCCATTGAAACATGTAGCCGATGCGCCATTGTCTTGTCTCTCGTCGTCTTTATTGCCGGCTGTGGAACAGCCGACAATAAAAAACCGGTTGCCGCTGATCTCAGCAATGATTGCAAATGGCATCGGAGCAGTTGTCTGTACGAAGGTTCATATGAACCAGGCGAACGGGACTACGCAGAACAAGAGGCCAAACGCCTGAATCTGGCCCAGACCATCCGGCTGACCCACAGCACCTGGCAATGATAACGACAGCGTATCGCGCTCTATCGCTGTCCGGTTAGCGGCCGCGCTATCGCATATCATCTGGCTGGCGGGCTGGAAAACCACGATCAGGCTATGCAAACCCAGCCTCCGATGCCGTCTTTTGCCACCTTCCAGGCATCGTCCGGCGCGCTGGCGCTGGACTTCAAAATGCCCGTTTCCCCTTGCCGATGGTTGCACAAGATGCGCCCCTGTTGACATATACGCCCATACGCAACACCCATCTCAAGCTCGCTACGATAGCCAGGCAGCTTAGACATCATGCGGATACCCATCTCCAGATAATTGACAAGGCCCGCCTCGAACGCGCCATTTATACGTCTATTTATCTGTCTATTTCTCCCTATGTTCGATACTGTTTCAGTATCGAATAATCTATTTTTAATATTGGACCAATATCATATTTATGTTTATGCTTTTCCTATTCGGAAAATCATAATATGAATGACACCACCTCCACTCCCAGCGCATTGGCCGGTATTACCATCGTTGACATGACCTCTGTGGTCTTTGGTCCATACGCCTCTCTGATTCTGGCTGATTATGGCGCGACGGTCATCAAAGTTGAACCGCTGCAGGGCGATTCCACACGGTATACCGGACCAGCCTACCAGGATGGTTTATCCGCCATCTTCCTGGGCTCCAACAGAAACAAGAAAAGTATCGCAATCGACATCAAGACCCCGGAAGGCCTTGAGGTGCTGCAGCGCTTGCTGGAGGACGCCGACGTCTTCATGCATAGTATCCGTCCCCAGAAATTGATTAAACTGGGACTGGATCCGGTCACATTGACCCGGCGCAATCCGAAACTGATCTATGCAGCACTGCTCGGTTACGGATCAAATGGCGCGTATAGCGGCATGCCGGCGTATGACGATATTATTCAGGGC
>DATGQC010000232.1:0-5231 GCA_035304425.1 Advenella sp. | reverse complement strand
CCAGTCAATGTCCGCGTCAATT
The DNA here is from genome assembly GCA_035304425.1 of Advenella sp. Taxonomy (GTDB): domain Bacteria; phylum Pseudomonadota; class Gammaproteobacteria; order Burkholderiales; family Burkholderiaceae_B; genus Advenella. Next base: position 5,209 of record DATGQC010000232.1, on the reverse strand, counting down.
TGGCCATTGCCGTTCTTGATAACGCCGCCTAACTGATAAGTCTCAAGAAACCGGCCCAAGTCAGATACGACAATTTTGCCTTGCAATTGCAGGTCCTTGGCCGAGCCCTGCTGACGAATCAACCCTTGAGCAGCAAGCGAGCCGCCTTCATTGACCAGGCTGACGTAATCTACTTTCCAATCGTTCGGATCGGGTAACGGAAAGCCTTTGAGTATCGCCTGCCCCATTTGCTTGCCATAGACAGTCAGATTTTTCACCGACAGGTCAAGACGCGGCAACGGTAGCGTCGTGCCGGCACGCGCCTTCGCAAGGTCCCTGTCCTTTTGCTCCGGGGTGCGCGTATCGAGCAATTGAACAGCTGGTTCTATAATGTTCAGCGTATCGAGCCTGACGGTCAGGTTGCCCGGGTCCCGTGCGCGTACGCCAGGGATCCACGTCCCGCTCCCCTGCGCCTGGTCGGCGTTCAATTGCAGGTTCCATTGCTTATCCACCTTGCTGGCCGCCAACGTAGCTGCCGTCAGTGTTTGATTCTTGACCCGAAACGCCTGGGTTTGCAGGGCCACATGTGAAACATCCGGCAATATCTGACGCCCACGTTCAGTACCGGCGCCAGCGGTAAATTCCTCGACGATATCCTCCCATGCCTGCGCATCCAGTGTCGGATTCTGCGCCAGCACCGTCAGTCCGGGCTGTCCCAATTCAACGGGCCGGTTGACACCGATGGTGCCGCGACTGAAATATGGCCCCTTGCGGCTATTCACATCGTGCTCAAAAATCGCTTGCGTGCGGGTACCGTCAATGCGGATATCCAGATAGCGCTTGCCGTTATCCCTGGCGCCGTCGTTAGCACGCCAGGTGATCGTGGCGGGCCAGCGTGCCGACGCGGGCTTGGACAAACCATCTGGAAATTGGGTGGCCAGGCCTGCCAGATCAGAGTTGAATTGAACCTTTACCCTGCCCCCCGGCGAAAAGTGCACCAGGCTACTGTAATTGGTGCTGCCGCTAATCCGCCGCATGCCCGGCACCGTGATCAATTGTCGCAAGCCCGCCGCCGTCAGGGTGCCCTTGATCGATAACGGCTTGCCCACCGTGCCGATGGGACCATCGAGCACGACTTTACCTCCCAGCATGACGCCCTTGACTGCATTGGCCTGCAATTGCGTCTCGGTAAACGGCATTTCTCCTTCCAGGTGTTCGGCCCACGGAAAATCAGGAGTGAGCCGGAAACGGCTGTCATCCAGGTGAATCGAACCGGAGATCCGCGAATTGTCCGCGTCGAGCACCGGAATGTGCAGCTCAATAGGAATGATCCACTGCCCGCTGCCCTGTGCTTCGTCCAGTACATTATTGATAAGGTTGCCCAGCGGGCTGATTCTCGTAAATGTCAGGAAATCCTCGGCACGCCCCTTCGCCTTTGCCTGTAAGTCGACCGTCGTGTTTTTCTCAAGACTGGATACAACGCCATGGAACGCGTCCAGATCCAGCCGCTGCCCTTCGGGCATCACATAGAAGGCCTGAATAGAATCAATAATAATCTGATCATTCTGAAAATGAATCGTGCCGCTGTCGGAATTGACGACTGGCCAACGTTTCCCGCGAATATCCTTCTGGTGATAATTGAGCAGCAGGTTTGCGTAGGCGCCTCGCAGCAAAAAACTACCGGCGTCGGGCGCCAGACCAAAAGGAAAATCGTCGACCACCCCCTTGAGCTCGAACTCGGCAGCGGACAGTTCGCCCTTCTGGAAGGCGTCCTTGAGCCACTCACGCGCATCCGGATCCATGACATTGGGCAGGTAATTATGCAGATTGGGCAATGACACTGCCCGCAAGGATCCGCTCAAATCGACGATACCGTTATCGCTGTTGACATCAGAACGCCAGGTCCCGGCCCCCTCCATCTGCAGATCGCTGTTATGAACCGTAGCGCGGGTAAAATTGACATGCGGCTCCTGTGCAGAATTACGGCCGAAATCGCCGCGAACGCTAGCCTCGTCGATTGATAGCGGATTTTCGAAAATTACCGGGTCCTTATAGTAAAAGCCCTTGACACTGGATTCGAAATGTACCGCAGGGTAACTGATATTGTCCGCCGTGGCGGCCTCGTGCAGCGACAAGCGCCAGCGATTGAACTCATTAATCACACTTGTAAATGAGGAGCTTAATCGGGAGGTCAGGCTGTCTGCCGCGATAACAAACTCGTGATTGCGAATATGATCCTCTACCCTGACTTTTTCCAATCCATAGGCGACCATCATCTTCTGGGGCACATTGCCGTCAATCTGCAGATCGACCACTGCGTGCGACACAATGCCCGACTTGACCTTTTGCGGTATATCGAACCAGGGTCTGGCAGCCAACACATCCATATTGAGCACAGATACCCGCAAATTGCCCGACCAGGCCGGCATTTCGTTGTCTGTCGCGCCGTCCTGCTGCAGGCTGCTCAGTAACTGGATCGAATGACCGACCTGGTTCGGCATACGGGCACTGGCGCTTAACACCCGCTTTGTACCGTTTTTTGTCAATTGCAAGGTGAAATCGGAAAGTGTAAACGGACCCGCCTGAGGGCGCGTCTGGTCAATCCAGCTGAAGCTGCCATTGAGCACCGTCAGTTCAGGCAAAGCCTGCAGCAAATCCGACAACGGCGCCAGCGTCACGTTACCGGCATCCACCGCCTCGGGCGCCGAATGTACATTGTCGCTGTCCAGGCGTCTGCCAAGCAGCCAGATCCGGTGTTGCCGGTCACGGGTCATATTCAGGTGAATCTGCCGGATTTCGACCGCTGCCGGCTCCAGCTGCAGTTGCATGGCCCGCCTCCAGTCCAGACTGGCGACCGCTTCACCGACGGTCAGCATCGGGCTGTCGGTATGATCGGCAATCTGCAGCGCGCGCAAGCGTAACCGAGGCACAATCCCGGTCCAGTCAATCGCCAGTTTTTCGATCGTGACGTGCTGGCCTGTCGCTGTGCTAAGCCGCTGTTCAACCTGCTCGCGAAAATGATCGATATTGGGGGCAAGCAGGAAACGGACAGCCAGCGCCGCCGCCATGGCCAAAACTATAAGCGCGATAAGGATGGTGCCGGCGGATTTCAGCAGTCGGTACGGCAAATTCACTCAGTGATTCTCGTTGGACATCGGTCTGTTCATAGGGGCAGTCGGGGTTCGGGTATTATTATATACAGCATCCTGTCCACACACCGGTAACTCATGAATTGTATCCAATCCCTGCAAAGCGCTCTTTCCTGGTCCGGCTACCTGCGCCGCCGCCTAGATGCGCGACCCGAGATCCAGCAGCAAATACTGGCAGACTCGGCTGAACCCATCACATCTGCACGCATTTTACAATGGTCGCAGGAACTGGCTACCGATCTGGGCGCCCCCGCCACGCAGGTCTGGGAAATAGAACACTGTCGAATCATCCTGCGCAAACTGCGCAGCCGCCTGTTTGACGCGCTGGTTGTACGGGATACAGGCGCAAAGGCAACCCTGGAAGAAGTGACGCACGCCATGTCGTTCCTGGCTGACTTCGCTGTTGCTCAGGCATACCGCAGTGTGATGACCGATATGGTCCAGGTCCACGGCATTCCCCGGGACCCGGGCACCGGCGAACCCATGGAAATGATCATTCTGGGGATGGGCAAACTGGGCGGATACGAACTGAATGTCTCATCAGACATTGACCTGATCATGCTGTACCCCGAGGAAGGCGAAACCACCGGACGGCGGCCACTGAGCCATCATGAATTCTATGGCCGCCTGACACGTCGCATGATGCCGATCCTGTCCGACCAGGACGCAGACGGCCAGGTATTTCGCACCGATCTGCGTTTGCGCCCTGATGGCGACTCGGGTCCCCTGGCCTGGAGCCTGGATGCACTGGAAAACTATCTGATCGCCCAGGGACGCGAATGGGAACGTTACGCCTGGCTCAAGGCGCGCATTATTCAGGTACGTGCGCTGGAAGGCAGCGCGCCGGAACCCTATGCCCAGCAGTTGGAAAGCCTGCGGCTGCCGTTTATTTATCGTAAATATTTCGACTTCGATACACTTGCTTCACTGCGCCAATTGCGCGAGCGGATCCGCCAGGACTGGCAACGGCGCGCTCTGTCAAAAAACGGCGTGGACACGGTTCATAATATCAAGCTGGGCGAAGGAGGCATTCGCGAGATCGAATTTGTGGTGCAGCTGTCTCAACTGATCAAGGGCGGCCGTCTGCCAACCATACAGGAACCCTGCCTGATCAAGGCGCTGCATGCCGAAGTCAGCGCAGGGCTGATAGCCCCGGAAACGGGTAAAAAGCTCGAAGAAGCATATCGTTTTTTGCGCCGGGTCGAACATTTTCTGCAATACAGGGAAGACGAACAGACTCATTTGCTGCCCAATGATCAGGCCCGCATGGCGCAGCTGGCTGCTGCGCTGGGCTTTACGGCGGCCGATTTCACCACCAGACTGGCCGCCCACCGGCAATTTGTGGCAGATACGTTTCGCGATGCCTTTCGCATTGCCGGTCTGAACGACGATCAGAGCAATGGCCAACAACCGCAAACCTGCGACACGGACCACCGTGACGACAGAAACCTGGAAGACATTATCAAGCAGCATTTTGCCGAGCATGATTCAAACGATGTGGAGCACAGACTGGAAGCATTGCTTGGCAGTTCGCGCATTCGCAGTTTGTCCAACAGCAGCCGCGCACGTCTGGAAAAACTCCTGCCCGCCGTGATCCAGGCAGCCTCCCGCACGCCGTTGCCCAACACCGCCTGCGCACGCCTGTTTGATTTGATTGAAACCATTGCGCAACGCAGTTCCTATATTGCCCTGCTCGCCGAGTTCCCCGATACGCTGGCCCGTGTGGCGCGCATCATGGCATCCAGTCCCTGGGCAGCCAGCTACCTGACCGCCAATCCAATACTGCTCGATAGTCTGATCGAATGGAATAGCTTGATGGAACCGGTCAATATCGCCCAGACAGCCGAACTGCTGGACAAGGAGCTGGATGCCTGCGTCCTGCATGACGGGTCGCCGGACGTCGAGCAGCAAATGAATGTCATGCGGGATGTGCAGCGTCAGGTGAGTTTCCAGTTGCTGGCACAGGACCTGGAAGGTGAACTGACCGTCGAAAAACTCGCTGACCAGCTCTCGGCCCTGGCCGATATATTGCTGCAGGAAAGCCTCAAGCGTGTCTGGCCGCTGGTGCGGCCCAAACAGAT
>DATGQC010000231.1:0-7380 GCA_035304425.1 Advenella sp. | reverse complement strand
GCCCACATTGCGAGCGAAGCTCTCGCCATAATTGCCCACCGTCCTGATGATGTTGTAAGCCCATTTTTCATCGACGCCAAGGTTTTTTCCCATCCCCGGGCTGGTGCCCAGGATCCGCTGGATATTGGGATTGGGCGATTTGCTCATGTCATCCACGTTGCCGGAGGTAATGCCATATTCTTCGGCTTCGATCATGGCATTAAGCGTCCAGCGGATCACGTTGAACCACTGCTCATCGCCCTGGCGCACCATCGGCCCCAGTGGCTCCTTAGAGAAATTCTCCGGCAGAATCTCGTATTCATCGGGTTTTTCCATCGTGGTCCGCACCGAGGCCAGGCCGGATTTGTCGGTCGTCAGCGCATCGCAGCGTCCCGAGGCGAACGTGCGTATCACTTCGTCAAACTTGTCGATGACAACGGGCTTGAACGCAAGCTTATTGCTGCGGAACCAGTCGGTCAGGTTCAGCTCGGTGGTCGTGCCCGGTTGCACACAAATGGTCGCGCCGTCAAGCTCCTTGGCGCTCTTGACGCCCAGATCTTTTTTCACCATGACGCCCTGGCTATCGTAAAAGTTGACGCCGACCCCTATCAGGCCCAGCGTGGTGTCGCGAGTCAGGGTTTGCGTGGTGTTGCGCGTCAGCACATCGATCTCTCCGGACTGCAGGGCGGTAAAGCGCTGCTGGGTACTGAGGGGCGTGAGTTTTATTTTACCGGCATCGTTGAACATGGTGATCGCAATCGCCTTGCACAGATCGACATCCAGCCCCGTGGCCTCGCCCTTGCTGTCGATGATGGAAAAACCCGGGATCCCGGTGCTGATGCCACACTGGACAAAGCCCTTGGCCTTGACGGCATCGAATGTCTGGCCGGCCTGGGCTGGCGCCGCAATTAAGGTAAAGACGCCTGCGGCCAGCAAGGCCGCTGTCCTGATCATTTTCATATTCATCCCCTGGTAAAGAAACCGTTCCCCGTTGCCAAACCCGCCGCATGCCCGATAGGAAACGGCTGCGGTCTGTTTTTTGTTCAGCGGTTTTGTCTTGCGGTATCCTAGAGTATCCATTCACGCATTGACAATCGTAAATACCCTAATGCATCTGCAATTACTCTAAAATGCGCATTAACAAAACCGAATTTCAAGCAACCGGATCCACATGATTCAATTTCAGCATGTCTTCAAATCCTACGGACAAGGCGCGAATATCCTGGCTGATATCAACTTCAGCATTGCACCGGGAGAATTCGTTTTCGTCTCCGGCCCGTCCGGGGCAGGTAAATCCACGCTGCTCAAACTGATCGGCGGACTGGAAGCGCCTACACGCGGCTCGGTTATCGTCAAGGGCCAGCGCATGGACCAGATCGGCAGCCGCGCCAGACCCTACCTGCGCCGCGCCGTTGGCGTCATCCTGCAAAACATGCATCTGCTGTATGACAGGACCGCTTTCGAAAACGTCATGCTGCCGCTGGCGGTGATCGGCCTGAGCTCGGACAAGGCCGCCGCGCGCGCGCGCGCCGCCATTGAAAAAGTAGGACTGTCCGGCAAGGAAAAACTCAATCCGATCGCGCTTTCCGGCGGCGAACAGCAGCGCCTGGCCATTGCCCGCGCCATCGTCAACAAACCCGCCATTCTGATCGCCGACGAACCCACAGCCAACCTGGACCAGGCCAGCGCCCAGAAAATTCTGGAAGTCTTCCGCGACTTCAATCGTGTCGGGGTGACCACCCTTATTGCCTCACATGACCTGGAATTGCTGCGCCGGCACGCCAACCGCACCCTGCTCATCGAACCGGGTCGCTTCAAAGATCTGGGAACACACGCATGAAAACCTGGATAAGACATCATTTTTACGCCATGCACATCGCCATCCGGCGGCTGCTGGCTACGCCATTTTCATCACTGACCAATATCGCCGTCATCGCGCTTGTGCTGGCGCTGCCGCTGCTGGCCAGTTCCATTCTGGTCTCCATGGAACCGGTTGCACGCAATGTCTCGGTCAATCCGGCCATTACCCTATTCATGAAAGCAGAGGTGCCGCTGGCAGAAACGCGTGAGCTGGGCGAGCAGTTGCAACAGGAAAACCAGGCCCATATAGAAAAACTGGAAGTCATCGACAAAAACGACGCCCTTGCAGGACTGCGGGCGTCGGAATCCTGGTCCAACGCGCTGAAGGTGCTGCCCCGCAACCCCCTGCCCAACTCGATTGTCGTGACAATCAAGGCGACCGACGATCAGGCCAGCAAGGCCCAGGAACTGGCACAGGCATGGAGCAGCCTGGACAATGTGGACACGGTGCAGTTCGACAGCGCCTGGGTGCAGAAGCTGGACGCCATTCTTTCGTTTACCCGCGGCGTCCTGCTACTGCTGGCCATCGGTGTGGCCGTGGTGGTGGTAGGTACGGTCTTTAATACCGTGCGCATGCAGGCCCTGGTTCAGCGCGAAGAGATTGCTGTCGCGCGCCTGGTAGGCGCCACCGAGTCATTCGTGCGCCGCCCGTTTCTGTATCTGGGCGCCCTTACCGGGCTGGTGGCTGGCGTATTGTCGCTTTTACTTACCACATTCGGTTTGGCTTCGCTCAACGGCGCCATCGCCCGTCTGTCGCAAAGCTACGGCACCGATTTCGTGATCCGGCTGCCTGATGTCACCTGGCTGGCCACCGCTATTGTGCTGGTCATGATTGTTGCCGCACTGGCGGCCCAATGGTCGATGACCCGGCATTCGCGTTTCTGATCCATGTCATTTGCCGGTACCGTCATTGAATGGCAGCGCGCGCGCGGCAGGCACGATCTGCCGTGGCAGGGCAGCCGCGACCCCTATCGCGTCTGGCTCTCGGAAATCATGCTGCAGCAAACACAGGTGGCGACGGTTATTCCGTATTACACCCGCTTCCTGTCCCGGTTTCCCACGCTCAGCGCGCTGGCCCGGGCCAGTCAGGAAGACGTCATGCCCTATTGGGCGGGTCTTGGCTACTATGCCAGGGCGCGCAACCTGCATCGCTGTGCCCGCGTCGTCATGGATGAGTGGCACGGATCTTTCCCGCAAGACGCTGCGGAGATCGCCAAACTGCCTGGCATTGGGCCATCCACGGCCAACGCCATTGCCGCCTTCTGCTACAACGCACGTCAGCCAATCCTGGATGGCAATGTCAAGCGTGTTTTCTGCCGCTATTATGGCATAGAAGGCGAAACGCAGAAGAAAGCGACGGAAAACATACTGTGGGAGCAGGCCTGGCAACATCTGGATTCAGCGCCGGACGATGTCGATATGGCAGCGTACACGCAGGGTCTGATGGATCTGGGCGCAACCTTGTGTACACGCAGCAAGCCCGCCTGCGACCGTTGTCCGCTGGCCGCCCGTTGTGTGGCCCGGCGCGACGGCCGACAGGCGCAGCTACCTACTGCACGCCAGCGTAAAGTCGTCCCGCAACGTCAGGTATGCGTATTGATTCTGGAACACAATGAGCAGATTCTGATGTACCGTCGTGCAGACAAAGGCATTTGGGGAGGATTGCTGGCACTGCCCGAGTTTGTTGATCGCATGGCCTGTACAACCTATCTGCGGCACGCGCTGGGCGAGCACGCGGTACCTGTCACGCTGGCGGCATTTGAACATGTATTTACCCACTTTCGCCTGCACATTGAACCGGCGCTGCTGCACGCGCCTGCAAGGCCCACTGTGCTGCCGGCCGTCGACGACGACGATGCCGACCAACCCAGTCGCTGGCAGTGGGTTGACGTCGCCGCCTTATCCGACGCCGCCCTGCCCGCGCCCTTACGCAAACTGCTAACAGGCTATTTCGACGAGAACAGCAATCGCGCAACTGCGACGCCACGCCTGTTCTGAGCCGGCGGCGGACAACCTGGCGGCACACCAGCCGGTGCTTATTCCTCGGCCCGCGCCGATTTGCGGCTGGGGACGTAATTGGAAATGCTCATGAGCAGGCCGCAGGCAAAACCCAGCGTGACCAGCGCCGTACCGCCGTAACTCATGAACGGCAACGGCACACCCACGACCGGCAGTATTCCCATGACCATCCCCATGTTCACGAACACATACATGAACAGCATCATGGTCATGGCGCCTGCCAGCAAGCGGCCGAACTGGGTGCGCGCCCGGATCGTGATCAGAAAACCGCGCAATAACAGCAAGGTGTACAACAGCAACAGCGTCACGCCACCGTACAAACCGAACTCCTCGGCAAAGACGGCAAAAATGAAATCGGTGGTTCGCTCAGGGATGAAATCAAGATGCGTCTGGGTACCCTGCATATAACCCTTGCCATATAAACCACCCGAACCGATCGCGATCATACCCTGGATAGTGTGAAACCCCTTGCCCAGCGGATCGCTGCCGGGATCCAGCAACGTGCACACCCGATGCTTCTGGTACTCGTGCAGAACGACCCAGTCGAAATCCGGGCTGCATAGCACCGGCTCGTAATACAGAATCAGCGCGATGGTCGCGACCCCCAGCACAAACACCGGCACAATCAGCTTGAACGACAGGCCGGCAAAATAAATAATGAAAAAACCGGTGCTCAGCACCAGCAAGGCAGTTCCCAGATCGGGCTGCCGAATGATAAGCATGAAAGGCACCAGCAGCAGCACGCCGGCTATCAGAAAATCCACCACCCGCAATTGCGAGCGATGCTTATCGAAATACCATGCGAGCATCAACGGCACGATGATTTTCATCATTTCGGATGGCTGAATGACCGCTACGCCGATATTGAGCCATCGCGTCGCCCCCTTGTTGGTAATGCCTACCAGCAGTACTGCAATCAGCATCAGCAGACCGATAACATACAGCGGAATGGCAAATTTCATGATGCGTGACGGTGGCACCAATGCCACGAACCACATGACACAAAAAGCCAGCAGAAAATTGCGTGCCTGACTGGCGAAACGCCAGTCGGTTCCGCCAACGGCCGAGTGCATGACGGTCATGCCCAGCATGCCGAAAATGACCAGAATCAGTAGCAGCGGCCAGTCAAAGGCACGGAACGCCCGCAGGATCCAGTCCATCAGTTTATTCATCATTCTGCCTTTGCTCGACGTCATTGCGGCCACTGCCATTGCCGACCGGCGCAAGAATATCGGGCAAGTGCTCCGGCGCCTTGTCTTCCGGGTTGGCCGGCACCTCTTGCGGCACCAGCACATCGGGCGAGGTATCTTCGGCTGGCTCATCACCGCCCAGCTCCAGTACGGGCGCCGCATCAACCTGGGCCGAACGCGTTGGCGAGAGCCAGTAATCAAAGACTTTGCGGGCGATGGGGGCGGCAATGCTGGCGCCCCAGCCGCCGTTCTCAACAATCAGCGCCACAGCGATTTTCGGCTCCTTGGCTGGCGCAAAACCCATATATAGTGCGTGATCCCACAGTGTGCGTTTCAGATTGCGCGAATTGTATTTAGATCCCTTCAGACTGAACACCTGAGCGGTACCGGTCTTGCCTGCAGATTCATAAGCGGCGCCCGCGAAGCTGCGCTTGGCCGTCCCGCGGCGGGTCACGTCAACCAACGCGTCCTTGACCAGCCGAATCGAAGATTGACTCACCGGAATCTGATAGTCAGGCTGTCTGACCGTTGGGGTGCGCGTCCTGCTCACTGTATTTTCCATTTCGCTGACCAGATGGGGGCGAATATACTTGCCGTCCGCCGCCAGCGTAGACGTTGCCTGCGCCAGTTGCATAATGGTGAACGAATTGTACCCCTGGCCCACCGCGACCGAAATCGTCTCGCCGGGAATCCAGCGTTGCTGGCGCGGATCCTTGAAGGCCTTTTTCTTCCACTCGCGCGAAGGCAAAATGCCGATCTTCTCATAATTCAGATCGATGCCGGTCTTGCGTCCGAAACCGAACATCTGGGCAAAATCGTGCAGCGCGTCTACGCCGATCAGCGGTCCCAGGCTGAAAAAATAGGTATCCGACGAAACCACCAGCGCGCGATGCATATTGGTCGGTCCGTAAGCCGCACCCCCCGCGTTGCGAAAGCGCTGGTTGCCATATTCGAAATAACCAGGATCGGGAATGCGGGCATTCGGATCGCGCACGCCCAGCTTGAGCGCAGCCAGCGCCACAAACGGCTTGTACGTAGACCCGATCGGAAACGTGCCCGACACCGGACGGTCAATCAGGGGATGCTCGGGCGAGTCGGCCAGCCGGCGCCAGTTTTCCACATCAATGCCATCAATGAACAGGTTGGGATCATATGAGGGCGCCGACACATAGGCCAGCACCTGCCCGTTGCGCGGGTCAATGGCCACCAGCGCGCCGCGCTCGGGCACGCCTTCCTTGACAAAGCCTTTGTTGTACAGGTCTTCGACCATTTTCTGCAAACCCATGTCAATCGACAGATGCAGCGTGTCTCCCGGTATCGGATCGATACGTTTCAAGACCTGCACCGGCTTGCCCGAGGCCGCCACTTCCACCTCTTCCCAGCCGGTCTTGCCATGAAGCACCGCTTCGTAACTGGCTTCGATTCCTTTTTTGCCGATCACGTCAGTGCCACGGTAGTTACCCTCGACGCCATCGCGCTCCAGGCGTTCCTGATCTTTCTCGGAAATGCGGCCTACATAGCCGACCACGTGCGCGGCCGATTCGCCCTGCGGATACTCGCGCACCCAGCGGGCACGCAGATTGACGTCAGGAAAGCGAAAGGAGTGAGCGGCAAACACGGCCGCTTCATCATCGGTCAGATTACCGCGCAGCATGACCGACGCGTAACGCGTGGTCTGGCCCATCCGTCGCTTGAAGCGGCGGATATCCAATGGCGTCAGGGGAATAACCTTGCCGATCTGGCTGATCAGTTCGTCCAGGTTGGTGACCTGGGCCGGTACGATTTCCAGCGTATAGTCCCGATAGCTGCGCGCCAGCACCGTTCCATTGCGGTCAACAATATCGCCACGCCGTGGTGCAATGGGCACCAGTGCAATGCGGTTGCGGTCTGCTCGTTCGGCCAGCCCCTGGTAGCGCTCTACCTGAAGCACCCACAGCCGATCGATCAGCAACCCGAAGCAACCGAGCACGAACACCAATGCGACCAGTGCACGCAACCGGATTTTCTTTCGTTGTATGGTGGAACGCCTGCGGAATTCGAACATGGCCCGGTTCCCGTCAGTTCAGCGTTTCGTTATCGTCTACCGGTCGCAGCGGCAGCTTGAGAATCAGATCGGCCGCCACCCACATCACACCTGTAATCAATCCCGACAGCAGCCATGTCCAGCCGCCCCAGGCCCCCTGCAGCCACGCGTTCAACAGATGGCCAGGAAAGGGCGCGAGAAAAAATACGGGAAGCATCTGCAACATCTGGCTGATGAAACCGAACTGCACCATCCTGCGCCGAAACACCAGGGCGCCGAAGATCACCAGCACATAGCTGAGCGCATGCT
>DATGQC010000230.1:0-25190 GCA_035304425.1 Advenella sp. | reverse complement strand
ATGATGTCGGGCGCGTGCCCGCCGCCGGCGCCTTCGGTGTGGAACGAATGGAACGAGCGTCCGGCAACGGCCTTGAGCATATCTTCGACAAAGCCGGCCTCGTTAAGGGTATCGGAGTGAATCGCAACCTGTACACCGGATGCGTCTGCGACCTGAAGCGCGGCGTCGATCACCGCCGGCGTGGCGCCCCAGTCTTCATGGACTTTGAAGCCGCCCACACCCGCACGCAATTGCTCCCACAAGGATTCGTGCGATACCGTATTGCCGCGCCCCAGAAAGAGTACATTCACAGGCCAGGGCTCAAACCCTTCGAGCATGCGTTGCATCCACCACGCACCCGGCGTAGCCAGGGTCGCTTTGGACCCTTCGGTCGGTCCGGAACCGCCCCCCGTCACTGTTGTTGTGCCAGAGGCCAAGGCAATTTGCAGCATCTGCGGACCAACAAAGTGAACGTGCGTGTCAACTGCACCCGCCGTCATAATGAGCCCGTTGCCCGACATGATTTCGGTAGATGGCCCGATCACCAGATCAGGATGTACGCCATCCATGGTGTCGGGGTTGCCGGCTTTGCCCAAGGCCACGATACGGCCGTCTCGCACCCCCACATCCGCTTTGATAATGCCCCAGTGATCAAGAATAATCGCACCGGTAATGACCAGATCGGGAGTGCCTTCTGCGCGTGTGGCACACGCTTGCCCCATCGACTCGCGCACCGATTTGCCGCCGCCGAAAACCGCTTCGTTGCCGCCTGCACACAGGTCTTTTTCGACTTCGATCAACAGATTGGTATCGGCCAGCCGGATGCGATCACCCGTGGTCGGACCATATGAAGCCACATATTCAGATCGAGAAATCTTTGCCATCCAGACTGCCTCCGCACAAACCTCGTAAACCACGCACAACGCGCCTACCTTGTATATCTACCAATTCCACCTCGACCACGGCGCCAGGTTCAAAACGCACCGAACCACCTGACAGTACGTTCAGCCGTTTGCCCCAGGCGCTGGCGCGGTCAAACTCCAGGGCCGCGTTCACTTCAGCGAAATGAAAATGCGAACCAACCTGAATCGGACGATCGGCGCCATTGACTACCTTGAGCGTTATGACCGGCATCCCGACGTTGATTTCCACGTCCTGGGTGCAATACAGGATTTCGCCTGGCACCAGCGGGACAGACTCATCAACCTCATCGTCAGACTCCCGCCGCGGCGCCTGCCGCTCTCCGGTGCCCGCCCGGCGGGGCGAGCTGGGGCTGCTGGCCCCTGACGAATGCGTCGGCCCCTCGCCCGTCGGTTCCGGGTCGGGATAATCACGTCCCGGGTCATCGGAAGCATGCACCGGTTCTCCTGCATCGGCAGGAACCGGATCTGGATTTTCAAACGGATTAGGTTTGTCTTTCATGAGATCGGCCCTGTAACAGTTACCAATTTTGTGCCATCTGGAAATGTCGCTTCCACCTGCACCTGGCCCAGCATTTCCGGCACGCCTTCCATCACATCGTCACGCGTGAGCACATGGCGTCCTGCTTCCATCAGATCGGCAACCGTTTCCCCGTCGCGGGCGCCTTCTAGCAAAAAAGCGGTGATATAGGCCGTCGCCTCGGGTAAATTCAGCTTCAGGCCGCGCTGCTTGCGCTCAAGCGCAAGCTTGCCGGCGGTGTATACCATCAACCGTTCCTGTTCATACATACTTAAAAACATGATAGATAGCCCTTCTTTACATGTATTTCACATGAAATTAAAAACATCAAAACCGAAGCCCTTTGCTTTGCACCGGATATTACCGCTGTGAAGCCCGATTATCTGCAGAATACTCTAGCATGGGCACCCCCCCCAGTCAACGCTGTCGGGGCTTCCCGACTGACGCAAAAACACGCCCTGCCAGGCGTGCCGATGCGCGCCTGGGTCAGGAAAAGGCAATCCGGAAAAATGCAAACCCGGCCTGGTTCATTTCAAACTAGAAAAGCGCCTCAGAACAGAGACGCTTTTCCTGCAACAAGCATAAAAACTGAATATATGACAGCAGATTTTAATATCTGCCATTGAGTTGTTCAAATCCTATTCTTCGTCTTTTTCCATGCTCTCGGAAATATCGAAAAGACTGGTGGCATCGAGTTCCAGCACGGTTTCATTTTTCTGGTTGGTCACTTCCCAGCTCCAGAGCAGAATACCGAGCCCTTCCCGCGTGTTTGAGACCCTTTTGGCCTTGACCACGCCTTTCCAGAACAGGTCATCGCCGGGTCGCACCGGCTTGAGCCATTTAACGCTGTCCAGACCGGGGGAAGCAAACGATTCGGAGCCTTCCAGCGCTGCCTCTACGGCCATTTTCATGGCGATCCCACAGGTATGCCAGCCGCTGGCGATCAGGCCTTTCCAGGGGCCGGCCTTGGCCCGTTCCGGATTAACGTGAAACCACTGGGGATCATAGGCTTCGGCGAAGCGAATGATTTCTTCTTCGGTCAAATGCCGGGGTCCCTGTTCAAAGACCATGCCCGGCTGGAATTCCGCGAATTTCATTTAACTAACCTTATTGTGAACGGCACTAAAACAGCAAAAGCTGTATGCCCCTCTATAAATGCAGCGTCTGACTTGATAAACTGACATTGGTGCGCATAATTGGTGCACGAACAGACAACTGCCCGCAACCGGCTATTTTACTTAAACTTCGTACCTGCAACCGCAAACTCACACTTATTCTGAAAATGGCTGACACACAACGGATCAACGTTTCATATGACGAAAAAACAGCGGCGATCGAATATCAGCTGATTCAGCCTGACAAGCTTGACCGCCCGCTGCTGGTCTTCCTGCACGAGGGCCTGGGTTCGGTCGCCATGTGGAAAGACTGGCCAGCAAACCTGTGCCGGCTGCTCGACTGCCGCGGCCTGGTGTTTTCGCGTCATGGCTATGGCAAATCCACGCCCCGGCCTGCGCAGGAACAGTGGCCGGCCAGCTTCATGCACACCCAGGCGCAGCAGTTCCTGCCGGCGTTTTTTACCGCGCTGGGCATAGATACCCGCAGTGACCAGCCCATTCTGATCGGACACAGCGATGGCGCTTCGATCGCCCTGCTTTACGCGGCTGCTTTTCCCGATCGCATCCGCGCCACGGCGGTGCTGGCACCGCATCTGTTTGTCGAAGCGGCCACCTTGCGAAACATCGAACTGGCCCGTCAAAGCTATCTGAACAGCGATCTGCCCGACAAACTGCGACGCTATCACGACGATGTCGAGTCGGCCTTCTGGGGATGGAACAACGTCTGGCTCTCGCCCGCATTCGGGCAGTGGACGATTGAAGACGACGTCGCCCTCATCCGGTGCCCGATCCTGGCCATTCAGGGGCGAGAGGACGAATACGGGTCGCTGGCCCAGATCGAGCAAATCGCCCACCTCGCAGCCGACGTCAGGCTATATGTGATCGATGATTGCCGTCATTCTCCGCACCGCGACAAACCGCAGGAAACCACCGACGCCATCGTCGCCTTTGTGCGCGCGCTGTTGTAACACCTGACGTTCAGGCGGTGCCGGTTCAGCGGCGTACTGCAGCAGCACTGACTGTGATGCCGGGATGCCGCGCTCGCGACAATCTGTCGTTCCATTCAAGAGGCGATAAGCTGTCGGCCTCGTCCGACAACCGCCGCTGCCGCCATTTGCCATCCCGATTATCCGTTCAGCACTGTGCCGCCGTTAACATGGATCGTCTGGCCCGTCACATAACCGGAATCCGGGCTGGCCAGATAGACATAGGCCGGCGCCAGCTCAAACGGCTGCCCGGGGCGACCCATGGGCGTGTCCTTGCCGAATCTGGCCACCTTGTCGGCCGAAAACGATGCGGGTATGAGTGGTGTCCAGACAGGTCCGGGCGCGACCGCATTCACGCGGATCTGCCGATCAACTATTTTGGTCGAAAGCGAACGGGTAAAGGAGGTAATCGCCCCTTTTGTCGCCGAATAATCAATCAGATCAGGGTTGCCTTTAAACGCAGTAATGGAGGACGTGTTGATAATGGATGCGCCTTCGCGCATGACATTGAGCGCCTCCAGCGTGATGGTCACAATACTGAAAAAATTGGTCTGGAAAGTACGCAGCAATTGCTCATGGCTGATGTCTTCCGGTTCGGCGGCAGTATGCTGCTCACCGGCATTATTGACCAGAATATCCAGTTTCCCGAAATGTTCAAAGGTGTCATTAACGCATTTTTTTGCAAACGCCACGTCGCCGATATCGCCCTTGATCAGCAGCACTTCAGAACCGTATGCCTGCGCGCACTGGCGGGTCTCATTGGCGTCTTGATCTTCTTCCAGATAAACGATCGCGATCCTGGCGCCTTCCTTGGCGAATGCAATGGTCGTCGCGCGTCCGATCCCGCTATCGCCTCCCGTAATAAGCGCGACTTTATCCTGCAGTTTACCGGCGGCTTTGTAATGCGGATCGTCATAGACCGGAGGCGGATGCATTTTCGATTCGCGGCCTGGCTGCACTTGCTGTTCCTGTGCTGGCATTGTCTGTGTCATATGTTTTCCTTGAAGTTAAGAGTCCAGAATCCACTCAGGCTTGTCCCGCGCCTGCAACACATGGATATGACCCCATTCACGCGGCATCTTTGATTATTCGTGCATGCGCGCTTGCGTACCAGACCGGTTGCAACAAGCCAGGTCTTTTTACCTGACGCCAAAAGACGTTTTCATTATCTGCCCTGCTATCGACCCAACGCAAATATCCCGCCTCTTAGTTTGTAAAGACACGTAAAGGCACAATCCAGCACGTTCCCCAAGCTCGTCAAATAGCCCTCTAATTGCATGGTATTGATCCTTAGTCGCCTGAATGCGAGCTTAACGTGACAGGCCTTTTTGTATTTCAGGCGCATAGTCTTGTTAAGCATATGTAACATCCCATGTTTTTCTCTTTATTTGATTGCTAGTATGAATCGTGGCCGCGCCAGCGGCGCACCCGGAAACCCAGAAACGAACCTGCCGGCGCGATGGGCGATGCAGTGCCCGATAACCTGATGCCGGCAGTGAGTTGAGTCGTCTGGCGAAATCCAGCGAAGAGATCGATCCGATCGCCCGCGGCCCCGCTGCGCTGTACCCGTACGCGATGACAGCGGTTTGCTGCGCAGGCGATGAGCCTGGCGTTGGATCGCACGGATGCAACGCCCATGAGCAGACAATAGATAAGGCCCGGCATCATCCGGGCGCTTACCCGATATTGGAGGCTGTATGTTTCATTTTTCCTGCAAAACACTCATCTTGTTATCGGCCTTATTCATTATTCCCAATGCGGCTTGCGCACAGCCGGCCAATCCGGCTGCCGATCCCAGCCAGCAAGCAAACAATCCACCGGCGGCAAAGCCGCTGGCGGCGAGCGACCAGTCATTTCTTAACGATGCGGCACAAGCCGGCATGGCGGAAACCGAAGGCGCCATGCTGGCCCGGCAGAAAGCAGCAACCGCTGAAGTCAGGCATTTTGCTGCCCAGATGATCACCGAACATGCCAAGGTTAACGACGAGCTGACATCACTGGCAGCAACCAAAGGCGTCGAGCTGCCCACGGAACCGTCTTTGCTGCAAAAAGGCGAGCTCAAGGCGCTCGCGCTTCTGGACGACAAGTTTGACGAGAACTATGTCGACCGGTTGGGCGTTGCCGCACATGAGCGCGCCATTGCGCTTTTCCAGGACACAGCCGTCAATAGTCAAGACCGGGATATCAAGGCGTTTGTCGAACGCACATTACCTTCGCTGCAGACCCATCTGAAGCTGGCCAAAGCGCTCAACCCAACGGTCAGCAAAGCCAGACCGCAACCCTGACGGCGAAACCGGTCTGTGCAAAAATAGAACGCCGTGCCCGCCATGTTGTTAAACCCCGTTTGGTCCTGGTGCACAGGACCACACTACGAAACAGGAACCAACCATGAAATATGCGCTGTCGCTGACCAACCCCGCCCATTTTCTCCTGGCGCGAAATAGCGGTGGACTGCCTGAAAGCCGATTCGCTGATCCCGATATGGCGGGACCACCCGCTAGCGATGCCTAGGCAAATTACTTGTTCAAAGCCTTGAATTTTTTGATTTCGCGTTCGACTTCAGACAGCACTTGCATAAGGTAGTCGCACTGTTTGCATAGCTCCTGTGTTTCGCTGTTTCTGGACGAACTCAGGATCAAGTCTATCTGCTGATAGATAACCTCGACAAACGTGATCAGATTGACCAGGATAGGGGTTGCTTCTTTGCGCAGGTAAAGCAGGGAGTCAAGATTCTTGATGATCAAATCGAAATTGACATAATCGAACTTGATTTTATTGAATTCTATTTCGCGACAGATTGCGGCGCACAATCGGACCTGCTCATCGGGATCGCATGTGCCCGGAACGTCAAGTGAAGCCTGAAGCTTTGCGCTGTATTTTTTTACATGATTGAAGCTCCAGACAGCCTCAGTATAGTGATCCATGGTGACTTCACATAAGCTCAGAAACAGGATTCTTTTCTTCTCTTCGGTCTGCATTGCCTTGTTGCTTTCCCGTTTCCAGTTGCTGTTGGCGATGTACAGGGAAACGATGGCAGCGGTAAAAGTGCCCGCTGCGATGAGCAGACTGGTCTTACTGGATAAATCGATGTCTACGAATACAAAGAAACACAAAATCAGGAGCAGCACCAGGACGCCCGAGATCATTTTTAAGCGACGGCTCATTTATTCGATACCTCCCTATCTGCGTCTTCGGATTGGCGATGGACGGTTGCCGTTGACCGCGACTATCGGGAGCGTCACGTTTCCCCAGGGACACCTGGTCACGCACGAAGCGGCAGCGGTTCGAGACCATGATTTCACGAAATCGGAAGCGGCAGAATTTTTTTTGAAAACACATGTATCGACAATCACGACTGCTATTGGCCGACTTTCTCCAGCGAAGAGCGCCAGCGCTTCCCTGTCAGCGGATCGCCGTCGCCATGATCGACCATTTTTACACTAACGGATCAACACTATGCTTTCGTATCGTTCGTTTACTTTTGATAAGGATTTTTTTAAAGCGGCCGAGCAGGCGCCGGTCGTCGTCGTTTCGCCGCATTATGATGACGCCATTTTCAGCTGCGGCGAATTGTTGTCGATGCTGCCCGCCTGCACGGTCCTGACGATATGCACCGGCGTACCGGAAAATGATGCCCTGTCGACCGACTGGGACCGGCGCTGCGGCTTCTCCAGTGCCCGCCAGGCAATGGAGACAAGAAGTCTGGAAAACGAAGCCGCCCTGTCGGTCCTTGGCGCGAATGGCGTGGATCTTGGCTTTCTGGACAGCCAGTATATCGCCGGCAGTCGATTGGATTCAGCATTGCTTGCAGACACGGTGACCTCGAACATTGAACAAATCAGGCCGTCCTCGGTCATTTTTCCGCTAGGACTGTTTCACAAAGACCACGTCCACATATCCGACACGTTTGTCACCATCTGCAGCCGGTTCCCCGGAATCAGCTGGATGTTATATGAAGACATTCCCTACCGTAATCAGACAGGGCGTGTTACTGAGCGCCTTACGCAACTCATTGCGCGTGGCGTGCCGATATCACCGTTTGGCACGGAACTGGCCGGCGACTACAAAACGCGTGCTGTGCACGCCTACCAGAGTCAATTTCGAGGCCTGGGTCATCAGGGGGCTGCGCCGGTGATGCATCTGAACGAGAAATTCTGGCGTTTGCATTGCAGTCTGGAGTTGCCATGACGGATCGCACCTGTGCAACGAACCAAAAAGTTAGCATAGTAGTGCTTACGCACAGCCGGGCTGAAGAACTTTGCCGCACGCTCGGGCATCTGCTTGCGCTGCCGGAACAACCGGCAATCATTGTGGTAGACAATTGCAGCATCGACAATACCGCCGAGCGGGTGCAGGCCGAATTTCCAACGGTGAAATTTATCCGCACCGAACGCAACCTGGGCGCGGCGGGTCGCAACCTGGGGGTCGACTTTGTTCAGACGTCCTATGTCGCCTTTTGTGATGATGATACATGGTGGGCTCCCGGGGCATTGGACACAGCGGTTCAGTTGCTTGACCGTCACGCCGGACTCTCGGTATTGAATGCCCGCATTGTCGTGGGCCCCGAACAGAAGCCAGATCCGGCCTGTGCGGCCATGGCAAACAGCCCGCTGGCGCACCAGGAGGAGATCGGTCCCTTGTTGACCGGTTTTATGGCCGGCGCCATCGTCATGCGCACAGCAGTATTCAGACAAGCCGGCGGTTACTGGGACGGATTCTTCATCGGTGGCGAAGAAACACTACTGGCCATGGATATTCTTGATGCGGGCGGACATATCGCCTATGCACCGGCGCTGGTGCTGCATCACTGGCCGTCCCGCTTGCGCCATGCGCAACAGCGCCGACGACTCACGACCCGTAATGCCATTTGGACGTGCTGGCTAAGGCTGCCCTGGCCCCTGGCATGGCAACGCACCCGCTTCTTGTTGATGCAGTTACCGGACCGACGTTTACGCCTCGGCGTCCTGACTGAAGCGCTAACGGGTACGCTGAAAATAGTATCGAAGCGGCGTGTCCTGCGCCCGGAAACCTGTCAATTGCTCAGCCAGGTGTGGCGCCGTCACACATCCTGACATTGCCGATCTACCGTTTATATCAACGAACGCTCCGCTAGCGGACCCAGACCGCGATACGCCCTGTCCACTGCGCTCAGGGATCCGTTCGCCTTGTGATCGCATGACACTGACATAATCTGGCCAAGCCGGTAATGATCCAGGCCGTGCTGCAGCAATCGTTTTGTCTTGTACAGGGTGCGTGCATCGAAAACCATATTTCCCCGCATCAATGTGGCAAGCCGACCCAGATCAGGCGATCTGAACTCATCCCACTCAGTCATGACGATCAGCGCATCCGCCTGCTCGCACACCGCCATGGCCGACTGCCCGAAACTGACTTGAACGTCGCCCAGGGCGGCTTGCGCCGTTGGCCTTGCGACCGGATCATAGGCATTGACGCTTGCACCCTCCTGCGCCAGATCGCGAATCAGCGCGACGCTGGGTGATGCACGCACGTCATCGGTACCCGGCTTGAACGACAGGCCCCATATAGCTACCCGCCGGCCCCGCAGGCACCCTTTGAAGTAGTCGCGGATCGCCTTTAACAATCGCTGGCGCTGGCTCATATTGACCCGCTCTATGCTACGCAGCATATGGGCAGGTTCTCCTGTGTGCTGTGCCAGGTCAATGAGCGCGCTCAGGTCTTTCGGCAGGCAGGAGCCACCGTACCCTATGCCTGGTCGCAAATAGCTTGCGCCGATACGCGGGTCCCCCCGCAACACCCCGCATATGGAAGCAATGTCGGCACCCAGCATGCCCGCCAGACTCGACAATTCATTAATCATGGATATCCTTGCGGCCAGCATCGCGTTACAGGCATATTTGGCAAATTCCGCGCTGTGCCTGTCCATCAGCAATGTGCGCCGTCCGTCGGTGTCAAACGGCGCATATAGCCGCGCCAAAACAGAGGACGAATGGGCGTCATTGGCGCCAATGACAATCCGGTCGGGATATCTGAAATCCCGCACTGCCCTGCCCTCGGCCAGGAATTCGGGATTGCACGCAACCCTGATGGCACGCCTGGCGCCTGCTTGCCGCTCTGACGTATTCAGTATTTTTTCGATCCGATCACTGGTGCCCACAGGCGCCGTGGATTTTACGACGACGAGACAATCGCCGGCAATGACGTCGCCCAACCTCCTGGCGCAGGCCAACAGATTGCTCACGTCGGCGCTGCCATCATCATTGGACGGCGTGCCGACGGCCAGGAACACCACATCTGCATGCGCAACTGCACTTGCCATTGATGTATCAAATTTCAACAATCCGTTTGCCAGTTGCGTTTTCAGCAGCTGTCCCAACTCGGGCTCATAAAAGGGCAGGCGACCGGCGGCAAGCTCGGCGACTTTCTTTGCATCGCGATCTACGCATGTCACGCTGTTGCCCGCCTCGGCAAGGCAACAGCCGGTGACCAGGCCTACATAACCAGAACCAATAATAACCACATTCATATTCGTACCTCTCGTTCGTCAAGTGTGCACTCGAAGATCGAACAATATCCGGTCACGCCGGCATGCCAGCACCTTTCAATCGGCACTCAAAATACGCGAAGGTCCGGGACAGGCCATCGGTGAACCTGACCGTCGGCGCCCAGTCCAGATGACGGCGCGCTAATGTGATGTCAGGACAACGTACACCCGGATCATCGGCTGGCAACGGCTGAAACTCGACCTTCACCTGCTGTCGCGCAAGCCGGTCAACGTGTTGCACAATCTCCAAAATGGAAACTTCTTCCGTGTTTCCCAAATTGACGGGACCGCGAAAAGTGTCGACGCTGTTCATCAGCAGTATCAAACCTGCTATCATGTCGTCGACATAACACAGCGAACGGGTCTGCGTCCCATCGCCATAGACAGTCAGCGCCTGGTTTTGCAGTGCCTGGCAAATAAAGGTAGAGACGACACGACCGTCATCAGGCGCCATGCCGGGTCCATAAGTATTGAAAATCCTTGCGATCTTGCAGGTGGTGCCTCGCACTCGGGCAAAGTCGGACATCAGTGTTTCAGCGCACCGCTTGCCTTCGTCGTAACAGGAACGAATACCCACCGGATTAACATTTCCATGGTAGCGTTCGTGCTGCGGGCTTACTTGGGGATCGCCATAGATTTCGCTGGTCGACGCCTGCAATATCCGCGCATTGCTGGCTGTTGCAAGTTCCAGCAGGTTGTAGGCGCCCTGGACACAGGTGCGCAGAGTGTGCACCGGGTCTGCCTGATAGCGGCGCGGTGAAGCTGCGCACGCAAGGTTATAGATCTGCGTTGGTTTCAGACTCTGCGCCAAAGGATCGATAATGTCATGCTGTATGACGGTAAACTCGGGATGGTCCTGCAATGGCGCCAGATTGGCCTTTGAGCCGGTCAGAAAATTATCCACGCAAATGACCTGATGGCCCTGCGTCAGCAATTTGCGGCACAGATGCATGCCCAGAAAACCGGCACCGCCCGCAACCAGCACCACCTGACCCCCGACATTTCTTTCAGACATGATTGTGCACCCCCACCAGGTTATAGAGCAGTTGCTGCCAGTCGTCCACGTAACGCTCCATGCCGAAACGTTCCTGCGCAGTCCGCCGTGCAGCCTGCCCCCATTGCCGGGCCAGCCCTGGATCTTTTAGCAATTTATTACATACGTCGAGCAGCGCTGATGGTCGATGATCCACATATCCATTGACCCCATTCTGAATGACATAGGGCAATTCAGTAGCCGCGATACCGACGACCGGCATTCCTGCCATCATGGCCTCAACCAGCGAGAGTCCGAGACTGGCGTAGCGGATCGGCGTGAAGAAGAACCGGTACCGGCAGATATATTCGGGCACCCGCATATTATCGACTTCTCCACAGCCGCCCTTCATGTTTTCGGACCCCATGCCGATCAACTCCAGGGGCATGGATGCCCGGGCCCATTCATAGATGTCCGCGCCGACCCGCCGACCTCGGCTGGCCAGATTATTAATGACCACGATCCCCCGCGCCAACTCTCCGCTATAAAGCACATTCGGCGTCTCGGGCACCCCATGCGCTATAACTGCCACTGGCATGGTGCCGGCATCCCACATCAGGGCGTTGTATTGGGTCACATGAACCAGCACACCGTTGCGATGATGGAAGAAATGAGGGGTGTCAGTAGGATGTGGCTCTGGCGGATTGTGCTCGATATAGACAGCGGGAAGGCGCCGCTGAGCCAGTGTCAGCAATTGCAGGCTGTCTGTTTCGTAGCTTTGCCTGGACTGGTATATGATGACGTCGAACGTTTCACGACAGATCTGTCCGGCCGCGACCATGCGAATATTATCGCCCCATGCCAGTTTGTCGCCCAGATCGGAATACCCGGGACGGTTGTCGGGCAGAACTGGAATCACGAAGTCATGAGGCAAATGACTTAACGAATACAGATAGTTGCCATGCACGTGCCAGGTCAAAATGCGCAGTCTTTTCATTGCCGTGCCTCCCTATTCAAATGTCGGTGCGCTTCGTTCAGCACCTGCTCAACGCCGACACCCAATGCACACGGATGTCCGATCGGGCATTCATGATACGCGCAGGGTCGGCAGGCTATCGGCGTATGCAACACGGTGTGGCGGGCCGAATCCAGCGGCGCCCATCTGACCACATCGCTGCCCGAGGCAATAACGACGCTGGGCAGATGTACGCTTGCCGCCAGATGCGACACCCCGGTGTCGTTGCATATCAACAATTTGCCGCGCTGCAATAAGCTGGCCAGCGCCCCCAGCGTGGTAATTCCACAAAGCTCATGCAGCGCATGTCCAGACCGCGCGCTGAGCGTGCGCGCCATTTCGACCTCTCCCTGGCTGCCGGTGACGGCAATGTGCCAACCTTCTTCGGCCAGCCTCCGGGCCACCTTGGCAAACCGTTCAATCGGCCAGCGGCGCGACGCCAGACGTGCGCCGGGATGAATAAACACAGTCTTGTCCAGCTGCAGGCCAAAGCGCGCAGCCAGCGCATCGGCTTGACGCCGGTCGGCAGCATTAACCGGAAAATCAAGCGAGTCGTCAGCAGCCTCCAGCCCGATATACTGCAACAGAGCCAGATATCGATGAATTTCATGCAAATGATCCGGCCACGGCATCAGGCGGCCGGCGTCGGCCTGGTGTGGATCGGGAACAAAGCCGGCCCACTGCAGCGGAGCCAGGGTACGCACAAGCGTATTGGACCGCCTGCCGCTGCCATGCATTTGCAGCACCAGATCAAAGCGACGACTGCGCATGGCCTGATAAAATTCCGGCAAATCAGACGCGTGCACCGGTTGTTCGGGAAACGCCGGATCCCCCGGAAACGCAATGAACTCATCGAAAAATCCAGCAAAGCGCTGCAAAAGCGGCAGCGCCCCTGGCAGGCCGATCAGGCTGATGTGCGCTCGAGGCAGGCGCCGGCGCAATACCCGCAATGCCGGAATCGCGCATAACATGTCGCCCAGATTCAAGGCCCTGAATACCGCTACGTTTTCCAGCGATGTGTCCCAGTCGATCGCGCCTGTGCTCATGGAAACCCCGCTCCGTAACGACCCACGCCAATAACACGCCAGAATATGGCCAGTGGAGGTATGACGATGGAAGTCACCAGCAACTCAAGCGCGTTACGCACTGTCAGCGCGCTATTGGCAATCCGTTTGAGAAAAAACCGCAGCGTCAACAACGTCCAGAGCACCAGCGAGACGAGCGCAAGATCTTGATTGCCTGCCAGCGCGCTCAAAAGACTCAGCGCCAGCAACAGGGACACGATCAGGTAAAACCACGGCGGGCCGGCGCGGATCCTCTCCCGGTAAAGTACCGGATGCTTGCGATAAAGCAGGACATCGTAAACCATTTTTCTCTGCATGCCGATACCAGCGGCAAAGGGCATGGGCCTTAAGGGATGCACGACTACAGCAGCCGGCGCCTTGACAATGGAATACCCGCCTTCGATCAGATTGAAATGCAGGTCGGAATCCTCACGCCACGCCATTTCAAACCGTTCATCAAAACCGCCCGTTCGCGCCAGCGCCGCGCGGCGTATAAAGCAGTTTGCAGTGACAAATTCCGCACTGGCCAGCGCCGCAGCATCGCGCTCCACGTCCGATGGCTTCCTGGGCAACGGCATGACCAGTCGCCCGCTTACCGCATCTGCGCCGGCGTTGATAGCCTGCAGCCCGGCAGCAAGCCAGCCGGGATCGGGGACGGTGTCGTCGTCCGTAAACGCAATCGCGCCTGCCCGCGACCATCGCCAACCGCGATTGCGCGCAGCCGCCGGCCCTTGTGTATCGACAACTTCCAGATAATGGATCGCCGGTCCATCCGGCATGGCTTCCCTTAGTGCGCTGACGACCCGGGCAGCCTGGACAGTGGGGCCATCATCGCAGACAATGATCTCGTAATCTGCGGGAAACAGGGTCTGGCGCATCAACGCGTGCAGGCAACGGGCCAACAGGTCGGCCCTGCGGTAGGTAGGCACGACGACACTGATCAGTGGTTGTTTGCCAGTGCTCATGACGCCTTCTCCACCAAATAGCCGCCGATAAACAGCGCGTCCAGCGGCGAGGTCCAGAAGGATTCAAGCGCGTCGCGCGGACTGCATACGACGGGTTCCCCGCGAGTGTTAAATGACGTATTGACGAGCACCGGCACGCCCGTGTGCGCCTCGAATTCTGTCAACAAGTCGTGCAACAGGCGGTTTTGCGCGGCCGTCACCGTCTGCACCCGCGCTGTACCATCGGTATGGCGCACTGCGGGAATCAATTGCGCCTTCTCGGGCAGTACATCGAATACAAATAGCATGAACGGCGCTTCGATGCGCGCTTTGCCGCGACTGTCAAACCATTCATGAGCCTTCTCCGCCAGCACGACCGGGGCAACCGGTCGAAAATCCTCGCGATCCTTGAGCTCATTCAAGCGCGCCTGCATGGCGCCATGGCGCGGCGAGGCCAGGATAGATCTGGCGCCAAGTGCGCGGGGGCCGAATTCCATCGGGCCCTGAAACCACGCGATAACCTTTTCGTCGGCCAGCCATTCGGCCGCTGTCCTGGCGACATTGAGCAGTTTCCTGTGTTTTACACCGGATCGGCTCAGAAACCGGCCGATTTCCTGATCGCTGTACTCGGGACCAAGATAAGCGTGATCCATCGTCCAGCGCTTGCGGCCACTTGCGGATGCCCGCAGGTCGGCCAACAGGGACGCCCCCAGCGAGATACCGGCGTCACCCGCAGCCGGCTGAACCCAGACGTTCTCGAAGGGACCGAGCGCGGCCAGATGAGCGTTCAGCACGCAATTGAGAGCGACACCCCCTGCCATGCACAGGTTCCTCGAGCCGGTCTGTTGATGAAGCCATTCAGCCATCTGCAAGACGGTCTCTTCCAGCACTTTTTGCAGCGATCGGGCAATATCCATGTGCTGAGATAAAAACTCGGCGCCACGCACTCGGGCCGGACCGAATTTGCTGTCCAGCTGAAATGGATGCAATCGATAGCCGCCCTGCCCGTCGTATTGGAGAATTTCACGAAACTCGTCAACGTAAGTTGGTTTCCCGTAAGAGGCGAGCGCCATCACTTTGTATTCATCGGATGAATGCAAAAAACCCAGATATCGCGTCACTTCTTCATAAAGCAGACCCAGAGAATGCGGCAGATTAATTTGTTTGAGCGGCTTATAGCGCCCCTGCGCATAATGGCCATAACTGGTCGTGGTGCGCTCGCCACGGCCGTCCATTGTCAGTACCGCGGCATCATCAAAGGGCGAAGCCAAAAAGGCGCTGGCTTCATGACACA
This sequence comes from Advenella sp., assembly GCA_035304425.1. Lineage (GTDB taxonomy): Bacteria > Pseudomonadota > Gammaproteobacteria > Burkholderiales > Burkholderiaceae_B > Advenella. The sequence continues at coordinate 9,857 of DATGQC010000230.1, read as the reverse complement.
AGTGGTGTTCCATGAATTGCCATCGCTCCAGGACGTGTTGCAGGGTATCCGAGACAAAGCGTGCCTGCAGATGCAACGGTACGCCATCGATCAGTTGCCGCGGCGCATTAACGATATAAGAAAGAAACAGGCCGTCCCAGGGAGAACCAGGGCCCTCCCACTGCCCTGACGGTTCAAGCGGCAATGTGATCCGCCCGTGTGGCGCGATCTCTTGCGCGATCAGCGACGGATCAAATCCGTAAACGATTTGGTCAACATCAGCCAGGTCGCAGCCGGCCGTCGCCAGACAATAATCGATCGCGTTGTATGGCAACTGCCAGGTTGAAAACGGGACCGGGCGCTTGCTGTGCTTGATTCTTGTAAAGCGCTCTTCTTCAACTGCGGCCAGCACATTCCCGTCGCGCACAATTGAGGCTGAGCAATCATGAAATGTCGCATTAATGCCTAAGGTTAACATTCGATCTCCTTATTCAATGCCGGCCCGCGGTCCGCAATCGCGGCTGCTGCCGGATGTCTGCGAGCAAGCCGGTCACGGCATCGCATACACGCTCAGGTGCGACAAGGCGCAGACAATTGTGGTGCGCGCGCGGGCACACGCTGCGATAGCAATACTTGCATGGAACATCATGGAACAGGACCCGGTGGGGCACCATCCAGGGCGTATGTTGCGGATTGGTCAACGCATACAGATCCACCACCGGCGTTCCCACCGCTGCAGCGATATGCACGGGTCCGGTGTTATTGGACAATAGCAGCGTGGCGTCCTCCAGCAAACAGGCGAATTCGCCCAGGCTCAAGGCGCCGGCCAGATCAAAAACGGGCACACGATCCGCGCATTGTTGTGCGATCTGTTTCGTCATGAGCTGCTCTGTACCATTGCCGGTCAGCATCACCTGGCCGGCCCGATCCCCGAGCTGGCGCAACGCCCGAATATAGTGCCCTGCCGGATAACGACGGGAAGCCGCAGTCGCGCCACAGTGCGCAACGATCCAGTCCCCCTCCGGATCGACATTGCGCAATTGGAGCTTTGCCCGCAAGCTGGCACGATCAGCCTGGCGCGTAACGAACACCAATCGCGAATCCGAAGGGAGGGCCTGCACCTGCGCCACCAGGTCCAGCTGGCGTTGCACTTCATGCCGCACGACCGACTCAGGCTCGCACTCCGGTACCCAGTCTGACAATAGGCAGTACGGGTTCTCACGACAATGCGCCAATACCAATGGTATGCCGGCCATTCGGCATATCAGCGCAGCAGGCAAAGGGCTTTGACTGTACACGGTAAAAATAACGGCAGCATCGAAATTGCCGGCCCGCAGTGCATTCAGCATTCGATCGTCCGCTTTGAGCGAGTTGCCAGCATTCTTTACCCACGGCGCCTCATACGTGATTGTGCGGTCGACAACGGGGATATAGGGCGCCAGCGCCGCACCGGCCGGCGAGGCCAGCAGCGTGATGCAGCGGTCAGCTTCAGCGCTCTTCAGCGCCCGCATTGCCGGGGTCGTCATGAGTACGTCACCCATATTGTCCAGTCGGATGCACACAATTTTCCGTGCATGTTTCCAGGGCAGTCGCGTGGTCATGGATAGAGCTCCGCAAGACGAGCGCGCTGCGCAAATACGAGTTGACTGGCCTGTAACAGATTCGCGACACGATGGTCGGGCTTACGGCTCCCGCTCAGGTTCCATTCGGTTTCATTGCCGTTATCAATCAGGATGGTCTTGCAGCCGGCACGGTTTCCTGCTTCGATATCGTTCAGGATATCGCCGATCAGCCAGGAGCGCGCCAGGTCAATGTCATGCTGTTTTGCAGCATGCAGCAGCAAGCCGGGTGCCGGTTTGCGACATTCGCAATCGCAGGCGTACTGAGGCACGATTCCGTCCGGATGGTGCGGGCAAAAATACAATCCATCGAGCGTAGCGCCAGTCTGCGCAAACATTTGCGACAAATGCTGTTGCATATCGGCCAGGTCATCCAGGCAGAATCTGCCCAGGGCAATACCGGGCTGGTTGGTAATAACGTATAGCGGCAACCCAAGCTGCGCCAGCCGCACCAGACCCGCCGCAGCGCCCGGCGCAAAGATCATATTTGCGGGATCCACGTTATATGGTACGTCTTGCAACACCGTACCGTCCTTATCCAGAAAAACCGCCGGTCTCAGGGCCATGAGGTTTCCTTCACCGGAAGCACCATGATTTCCGGAATAACGGTCTCGGGCGGTTGCGTCAGCACGAACTTGATTGTCCGGGCGACGTTTTTCGGGTCTTGCAGCAATTGCACATCAAGATCGGGAAAACGTTCCAGCAAAAATGGTGTACGCATACCTCCGGCAATGACGGCCGATACTTTAATGCCCTCCACTCGCAACTCTGCGTGCAATGCATGCGTCAGTCCCAACAGGCCCCATTTGCTGGCGTGATATGCGCTGGCATTCGGCCATGCACGCCGAGCGGCCGTGGAGGCAATGTTAATGATATGTCCACCGGCACACAGATGAGCCAGTCCTTGTTTGGCAACCAGAAACGGCCCGGTCAGATTTGTCGCGACAACCCGGTGCCAGTCGGCACTCGCCATTTGCCTTATGCCTGCGGTAACATCGATTCCCGCGTTGTTAATAATGGCGTCCAGATGTCCGAACCGATTCGCTATGGTGTCAAATACCTTGCTGATCGCCCGCTCGTCGCTTACGTCCATCGTGTAGGCTTCTGCGGTATGGCCACAGAACGCAATTTGCTTCGCGATTTTTTCAGCCGCTGTCCGGTTTATATCCGCAACCGCCACTTGAGCGCCTTCCCGGGCCAACGTCTCGCAGATTGCCGCGCCAAGTCCGCTTCCGCCGCCTGTTACCAGAACCACACGGCCAGAAAGGTTTTCGTAGTCGTAAACGTCCATATTCGATCCTGTGAAATTGAGTATGTCGAGTCAGTGAAGAATTGATACATCCCGGGAGGCAGAAAAACCGCATGGCGAGGCTGTTTCGCAACCGAGCTGATGAAAAATGCCTGACAGCTGCATGCTGACCTGGCTCCAGGTAAACATGCGCCGCGCCCGTCGTGCGCCGGCCCGGCCCATTGTCTGCGCCAGCGCCGGCGCCCGTGCCAGAACGGCCAGCTTGTCCGCGGTCGCAGCAGGATCCTTTGGCGGAACCAGGAAACCGGTTTTGCCGTCAACGATGGTGTATTTGATGCCGCCGGTATTTGAACCCACGACAGGACGCGCGCACGCCATGGCCTCAAGGGGTGTAATACCGAAAGGTTCGTACCAGGGTGTCGTCACGAAGACGTCGCTGGCGCCATAATAGTGGCTCAGTTCATGACGGGCCCGGCTGCCGGCGAAATGTACCCAGCGATCCACCTGCGCTTCGAGCGCAATTGAGCGAAGCCGTTCAAATTCGTCAATATCGGCCAGATTCACATCGGACAGATTGCCGCCCACAACGCATAGCCTGGCATCGATCTTGTGTACATCGCGCAACCGGGATACCGCGCGGATCACGGTGTCTATCCCTTTGCGTGGAACCATGCGGCCCAGCTGGAGGATGTAAAACGCCGATGGATCCCAGCCCAGTGATTGACGCGTTTTTTGTTTGTCCATGGGGGCCAGCTCACCCGGATCATAACCACATGGCACCATTCTGATATGCCGTGGGTCGGCCTCATACAAATCAATCAGGTCCTGTCTATCCTGGGGACACTCCGCAATAATGCAATCGGCATTGCGAACAATGTCTTCTTCGATCGTAAAGCGATGGTCGGAAAAATGGTCGTGGTCCGATTGATGCATGCGTCGCACCTTTCCCAACGCATGAAAGGTCACCGCCAGGGGTGTGCCCGACATTCTGGCCAACGGCAGCGCGGCCATGGCCGACATGAAAAAGTTGGCATGAATCACATCGTAATTAATACCGTGATCACGAACGTAATTCCGCATGTATTGTCCGAACGCCTTCATGTGCGGCAACAGGCTTTCCTTGGGCAAGGCCATAGCGGGTCCCGCAGGGACATGAATAATCCGTACATTATCCAGCCAATCCAGTTGAGCGGGCAGGCCGGGATTATCCCGCCTGGTAAAAATATCCACACGATGGCCAAGGCGCGCCAGTCCGCGGGCAACATGGGCCACATACAGGTTTTGCCCTCCGCTATCGACGCCACCCAGTGCGGCCAATGGAGATGCATGTTCACTGACAACCGCAATTCTTTGCATGTCGTTGCTCCTGTTAATGCAGAACTCATCTGCTGATCGCCACGCTTATTTTTGCGGTTCGATCTATGGGATAACCATTTCCCGGTAAATGGCCGTATATATATTCATTGACAAGCTTCACCGTTACGGTCCAGTATTCGCGCGCAGCAATACAAATGCAAACGTTATAGCGTTTTTCTTGTTAGCAAGTACAAGCCTGCTGTTTTCCAGCGCTGCCAACTCAATGACAACTGTAATTAAGTGTCTATATGCAGGCATTAACAAGCGATGATCATGACGTCATGTCGTTTCCAGAAAATGTGGTGCCATATATTGATAGGCTCTACCAAATGTAAACAAGAGCCGTTTTCGACAGGCTTGCACATCAACCTGAAGCGCAGCTCTGATATCGTTATAAGGCTCTTTCTGAACATTCTTCGTATTGAACCTGATCACCTGAAACGGCTGACGGTCTGCATCAGGTTTTTTTCGGCCGGCAGGCGGCTTGTTTTTTGTGAATGACCTTCCATATAATCTCTATGGGGCGTTTTTCTGCAGGAGCAACACGCAATAATGCCTATCCGAAGCCCACGTTTGATAGCGCTGGCATATTCCAGTGAAGAACATTTCCTCAATTGCTTTAATAAGGAGAAAAGAATGCATAAGTTTCACCTTTTAAAAGAAGACGAGCTCTGGAAATTTACGAAAGAAGGCGAAAGCGGTGATTACTTTCATGCGACATCGCGTCGCCTGGTATTAAATTTTGGACACTGCTATATGCTTGCGCTGGAAGGGTCAATGACCATACATAATGAAGACGGGTCCATCAGATTCATTCTGTCCTATCCTATGCCCAAGCGCGCCCGATATTACTCTTCGGACAACGGGGCCGAAATACAAGAGTCCTGGGATGATGCCCCGGATGATTCGTAAGCGCAGCCGCCCTTCGTCTTGTTGACAACGCGATGACCGTTCATATTGATGAATACAGCATGCGCAGTTGCTCTACCGTACAGGCTGTGACGTGCATTCGGATGTTAGAGGAGCTGCGAAAGCGCAATTGCAATTTTTTTTTATCATATCGTGCAAACCCCTCAGCTAAGGTTGCCGGCGCTTAAAAGATAAATGGTGGCAGTTGCGGGAACATTCAAAACAAAAGGCGCTCTTCCTCACTCGCTGTTGAGGCGCTCCGGAAAAATATTGATACGAATCGTCGGACATGCGCCCGTCATTTTAATATAACCTGTCAATCCTGCTGCAAGATAAAATTGACAGGCCAAGAACAAGGAGACGCCCGATGTGGCATTGCATCGACGACGCTGTTCCACCCCGACCAGGCATTTACCCGATCAAGCTGTTCACGGGCGCAGAGCGCGAAGCGTACTGGACAGGCAAGGTCTGGATACGCGCCAAAAAAAACCGCAAAAGATCCACTCCTTCCATGATCAGGGGCGATTTGCATCTCCTGCGTTTTTGGCACGATAGTCCGGCAATGAACGGTTGACCGGAAAACTTTGGCTACGCCTCGCGTCACTTTCGTGAGCCGCTTCCCTATCATTTGCACTTGCTCTTTTTACCTCGACTTTGCTGCCAGCTGAACCCTAGCTTATCCGGAAGAACACCGGCGTGTCCCCGGATACGGGTTTCAAGCTTCATTGCATTCTCTGATCAGCGCGTTAGCAAAGGATGCCTATTTATCTGTATTGGTTGCCGTCTGCAGCGATCTGGCTATATTCAGATGCGCCTCCAGGGATGGCAGCTTGGCTTTGGCAAACGACTTCACGTCCACATCCTCACCTTTCTCTGCGGTTTTCCTGAACAGCGCTATGGTGCTCTCATGTGCCGCCACCGCCAATCTGTCAACATAGTTTTTATCAAAAGTGTCATCCAGTATTTCCAGCGCCTGCAACTCCGCCTTTTGCGCCATGGAGGGTTCGGTCGATACCGTAACACCCTTGTTTGTTGCCAGCGCCTTGAGTTCATCGTTAACCTTGGTGTGGTCAGCGATCATCTTCGCTGCAAAATCTTTCACCTGATCGGACGTCGCCTTTTTCTGCGCCAACTTGGCGCCGGCAATCTCAGCCAGCCCGGCTTGTGCCGCGTTATTCAGAAACGACTCGTCGCTGCCCGACAGCTCGTTCTCATGCGGCCGCGTCGCGGTCTCGGGTTTCATATCGGTAGCCGGGTTGGTGGACTGCGCCGATGCTGTCGCCGGCGCCATACATAACGCAGAAATAAACAGCATATTTTTCAATTGGACAGATAACATATTTCTCTCCTGAAAGAATAAGCACCTGCAAGGAGCGGGCGCTGTTCATGAACCTATTGCGGATGGCCGTGCCTGTTCCAGAAATCGTCGACCTCGCGCTGCGCGTCTTCGCGGCTTTTGCCATACGTCTCCTGCAGCAGACCACACAGCTTCTGGGCGTCGCCATTAATCTGGGCAATATCGTCATCGGTCAGGTTGCCCCACGTTTGCTGGATAACGCCCTTCAATTGCGTCCACCTGCCCTGAGCAATGTCCTTGTTCATTCGGGCCTCCGGTTCTGTATCTTCACACCACAGTCAGTTCATACTAACAAGAAAAACTCGGCGAATAAGTGCGGAGTTACAACTGTTTAACAAGCCTATACGGATGAAAGGTCTGCGCTATTTGCACGATCGGGGCTGTATACGAACAAGCCAGGGGGGACTGCGCGATGTTATCGGCCAATTGTCTGACTTTAGGCCAGGCTATTGTGCAGGCGGTTACGTGTACTTACGTGTATCACAAGCTGCGCGGCAACGCATACGTTGGCCTCGACCCAGGTTGCTCTTCGTGCTGGAGCAGGCGAATCAGAACAGGGATTACCGCGCCCGCTGCGGGCTGGTTACGACAGCCGTTAACGCAGGCGCTGGCTGTCACACGTTCACTGCCCGGTGTGCTTTCGACTGATTGCGGAACGCCGGGCGCGCAGACCTCGATATAGCTCTTCGATATACGGGATAACGGCGAATAGCAGAACGGACGTCATCAGCACAAGCACATACGGCAACGGTACGGGCGGGGACTTCCAGCCCAGCGTAAACTGCGCGTTTTCCGGACCAAAGCCAAAAAGCGCCTGGAACTGGTTCCAGTGCAAGGCGCTCACGCAAATAATGGCAATCATGGGAATAATTTCAAGAAAGCTGTGAATTTGCTGCTCGACCGGTGTGACCGTGCGCTCGGCGACGGCATAGCTGACATCCCACAGTGCGGTGCCCTCATGCACGAAGAAGACCACCATCATAAAGGCAATAACGCCTGCATTTATTTCCAGAAAAAGCGCCGCGAGCAATCCCAGTCCAACCTCGGCAAACTGCAGTATATGCAGCGCGGATTCCCTGACGCCGGCCGTCGTCTCAATGTGGCTGGCGCGATGGCAAAACCAGTCGGCAAACCCGGCCAGAAGCCAAAGCGGTACGATAAAGTACATCAGGATCAACACCAGCGGATCTTGCAGCATCGCTTTTCCTTGTTTGCCTGTCGGGTTGCTTCACGGCGCTTGAATACGCATCAATACGCAAGCCGGGAGCAAGCCTGCGCACGAACGAACGACCACGCACGCCAGCACTTTCCCGGCCGTTACTTCGTCTTTACTTCTTATAGAAATGGCGCCCGACACACACGCCGATCAGGCCGGCGATCAGCAGGGCGCATCCGGGGCTGCGTCTGGTGCAGTCTTCGATCGAATCGACCAGAGAATTGAACGCATACGTCGCATTACCCGCTGCCTGGCCCGCCCGGCGCTTGATTTGCTCTTTGGGATCGTCAATAAACTCCTCGGTCGCAGCCTGTGCTTTGTCTGCAGCGCTGGCTGCCTTTTCCTGAATGGTTTCATCAGTATTCATAGCATCACCTCATAAAAGTGAAATAAGGCACACACCAGAATGGTCGTTAATCAGTGGCCTTGTTGCTATCTTTAGCATAATTTCAAGTGTGTTTGGACCGGCATTAACGAACTTTTACCCAATTTATCCCTCCGTTTCCGGCGACGTTGCGATCGGCTTTGCATCGCCGGGCTGCCTTATAAGGGATGCGGTCGCATCGGGCGTCAGGCGCGCTATTTTTTCACCAGCCCCAGGTCCGTCAGCACCGTGCGGATCTGCTCGTATTCGCGGGCACGGTATGCACGCGTATCTTCAGGACCAAGATAATGTTCCCGCCAATGATTTTTGGCCAGGAACGCCTTCCACTCTTTAGTGGCAGCGATGGTCGCCAGCATATCCACCCATACATCCAGCTGCTCCTTGGGCATGTCCTTGGGACCCAACACGCCTTGCGCGGAACTGGGCACAACGTCAATCCCCTCTTCCACCCAGGTTGGCACATTTTCAAAAGGCGAGCTCAGACGTTCAGGCGCACCAATTGCCAGCACCCGAATTGCGCCGCTTTTAAGCAATCCGATCAGATTGGGAGTCGTGGCGGCAACGACATCAAGATGCCCGCCCTGCAACGCCGTCATGGATTCCGACGACGATTTGTAAGGAACCACGGTCATCTTGCTGATATCGACCCCGGCCTTTTTCAACGGACTCGCAATGCCCACATGAATATGGTTGCCGATAGACGTCGCTACGCCCACATTCAATGTCCCCGGCGAGGCCTTGAACTTGGCGATCAGATCATGAATATTCCTGTACGGTGAATCGGCCCGGACCGCGACCGCCACATACTCATCAAACAGGGTCGCGATCTCGGTGTAGTCACTCAGCTTATGCTGAATTTTGCCCAGTATTTCCTGGTTCATGAGCGAACTGACCGAGGTCATCACGTAATTGCCATCGCCCTTGTGCTTATCCAGCGCGTTTAGCGCAATCGCCATATTGCCGCCAGGATTGTTTACTACCACAAGATTGGGATACAGATTATTCGCTTGCAGTAAATGCGAAATCATCCGGGCAGAAGTATCAAGCGCGCCGCCCGGACCTGCAGGTACAATGAACTCACCTTTGCCTGGCTGCCATTTGCCGGCGCTCTCTTGTTGTGCATGACTGGAGCCGCCCGTCATTAATGCACAGATAAAAAACAGGCAGATGCCCGTCGTGCCGAACCGTTTGGTCCGAGAATCAAGATTCATGCTGATCTCCTCAGTTGGTAGATTGAGCGAGACTGGCGCTCGCTTTTTTGTAAAAATATGGAATGGTCCTGCGGCCTGCTGGTGGTGATGAAACCTAGATTTTCCGAGCGCGCCTGGCGGCGAGCACCTGCCATGCCTGGGCGACCCAGTCGCAAAGCATGGAGCGTGTTTCACGCGGATCGATGATATCCAGGATGCCGAAAGCCTCCGCCGTGCGAAAGGGTGAACCCAGGTGGTGGTATTGCGCTTCGAGTTGCTCACGGACGGCGACCGGATCTTCTGCCGTATCAATCTCGCGCCGATGGGCCGCATAAACACCGCCTTCGATCGGAATGGATCCCCACCGGGCAGACGGCCAGGCCACCCGATGATTCAGTGCCGGAAAATGCTTGGGCGCATGCATGCCGCCGGCCATGCCGAAGCAGCGCCGCATTATGATCGAGAACCAGGGAATGTCTGCTTTTTCAATAGTGCTCAACACGCGCACCGCGGACAGCAGCGTTCCCTGCAGTTCGGCTTCCGGACCTGTCGCGTTGCCCGGCTGGTCGACGAAATTGATAACGGGCAAGCCAAATG
>DATGQC010000229.1:0-8194 GCA_035304425.1 Advenella sp. | reverse complement strand
AGCTCCGGATTGACGTAACCATACTGGCATGCGTACAGGAACCCGGCCAGACCCGCCAGCATCCCGCTGATGACGAAACTGGCAATCTTGTAAGTGGTCGACTCGAATCCGGCGGCACGCATGCGCAGCTGGTTGTGCTTGATACCGACAAAGGCATGACCCAGGCGGGAGCGCAGGATCAGTTGCAAAATGATAACGGTAATAATCAGCAACACCAGGGTGAACCAGTAGAAGGTATTGCCCGCTTCAAGGTCGAAAGGCTGCCACTGCAAAATGGAGAAATCGGGTTTGAAATAGATATAGGTGCCGTCGGAGCCGCCGAAGATCTTGATGTCATGAAAAACGAAATAGACCAGCTGGCCGAAGGCCAGCGTGACCATGATGAAATACACGCCATAGCTGCGCATGACCAGCAGGCCGATCAGCAGCGCCAGCAGGCCGGCGCCGCCGATGCAGATCGCCATCAGCAGCCAGCCATTGCCGGCTTCCGATTCGGGCGAGAAGGTCGCTACCATATAGGCGGCAAAGCCGAAAAAGGCAGCGTGTCCGAGGCTCACCATACCAGTGAAGCCGACCAGCAATTGCAGGCTGAGCGCAAAGATGCTCAGGATCATGATCTTTGTGACCAGGTCGCCGTGGTATTTGCTGCCAATGGGTTCGGGCAGCAGCGGTAGCAGCGCCAGCAGGGCGAGGCCGACAATCCACAAAAACAGGTTGTTTTTTGTCATCATGCTCAGGTTCCCTGTTTGAACAGGCCCTGGGGCTTGAACAGCAGCACCAGCACCATCAGCAGATAGACCAGCGCGCCTGCGCCTTCAGGCCAGAGCACTTTGCCAAAGGTGTCTACAAAGCCGATCAGCAGCGCCGCGACCAGCGCACCCTTGATGGAGCCGATGCCGCCGATGACCACGACCACGAAACAGATAATCAGTTCATTGCCGCCCATGCCGGGGTAGACCGATGACACCGGCGCCGAAAGCATGCCGGCAAAGACAGCCAGTGCGACACCGGCAGCAAATACGGTGCGGTACAGTACCGAGATATTGACCCCCAGCGACTGCACCATCTCGCGATTTGTCGCACCCGCGCGGATTTTCATGCCCAGCCGGGTATGCTTGATCAGCAGGTACATGCCAATTGCAATAACCAGGCAGACCAGCGAAATGAACAGACGGTAGACCGGATAGCTCAGTCCGTTGCCCAGTGCGATTGAGCCGGACAGCCAGCCTGGCGGGCTGACTCCATGCACATCGTCGCCCAGCAGGATGCTGCGTAGCGCTTCAAATACCAGAATCAATCCGTAGGTCATCAGCACCTGCAGCAAGTGCTCACGTTCGTACAGAAAACTGAAAAAGCCCCACTCCAGCAGGTAACCGAAGGCCAGAGCCAGAATGATACCCAGCGCCAGCGCTATGGCAAAGTTATCAATATACATGCCCAGCGCATATATCAGATAGGCGCCGATCATGAAGAAACTGCCGTGCGCCAGATTGATGACGCCCATGATGCCAAAGATCAGCGTCAGCCCGCTGGCGATCAGAAACAGCAGCAGCCCGTATTGCACACTGTTCAGACACTGAATCAGAAATGTTGTTATATCCATATATGATCCGAAGTAAGGCGCAGGGACGCGGAGCAGCCCGCCCACCTGCACTTTCGGTTTACTTGCTCAGCTTGCAGCCTTTGGCCGGATCTTCCAGATTGGCTACGGCGATACCCAGATTTTTATTGTGGTTGCCTACAACTTCACGCAGATAAATGTTCTGCACCGGGTTGTGCGCCCTGGACATGGTGAACGGGCCACGCGGGCTGTCCACCTTGGCCTGTTCCATTCCCTCGATGACCGCATCCTTGTTCTTGATATCACCCTTGGCATGATTTAAGCCGGCGGCCAGCAGTTGGGCCGCATCATATCCCTGCACTGCGTAGACGTCCGGCTCCATGCTGAATTTTTCCTGGTAGTGCTTGCGAAACGCCTTGTCTTTCGGATTGTCCAGTTCATCGGCATAGTGCAGGGTGGTCAGCATCCCTTTGGCCGCATCGCCCTGGGCGGCGAGTGTGCCGTCGGTCAAAAAGCCGGGGCCATACAGCGGGATTGTCTTGCGCAGGCCCGAGGCATCATAATCCTTGACGAATTTGACCGCGCCGCCACCGGCAAAGAAAGCAAAGACGGCATCCGGTTTCAGTGAGGAGATTTCAGTCAGCAGCGACTGGAACTCTACATTGGGAAAGGGCAGCGTGAGCTCTTTGATCACTTTGCCGCCCTTGGCTTCAAAACCTTCGCGGAAACCATCGGCGGCTTCCGTGCCGGCGGCGTATTTCCAGTTGATGGTAACAGCCGTTTTATGCTTTTGCTTTTCCGCGGCGACAATGCCCATGCCATAGGCAGGTTGCCAATTGGTGAACGAGCTGCGGAAGATGTTTTTGGCGCAGAGCGGCCCGGTGAGCATATCTGCACCTGCGTTGGGAATAATGTAGATGACGCCGCTGTCACGAGCGATTTTCGCCATCCCCATGGCCACGCCCGAGTGCACTGTTCCTACCAGCACATCGACCTTGTCGCGCTGCACCAGCCGGTTGGTGTTCTCCGGCGCCTTGGCCGGATCAGACTCGTCATCAACGGCAAAATACTGGATCTGCTGGCCACCCAGCTTGCCGCCCTGTTCTTCGACGTACAGCTTAAAGCCATTCTCGATTGCCTTGCCAAGCGCCGCATAAGTGCCTGTGGCCGGCAGCATCAGACCTACCTTGACCTCGGCCTGCGCCGCCTGGCCCAATCCCCCGGCCAGCGTGATCGCCGCGGCGATCGTGGCGTTTCTCACATTATTCATTATCCTGTCTCCTGAATGTACGACTGCTTTTTATGATGACTGCTTGTTTGTGTTGCCACGAACGATTCGGTGTGCCGCGTCCTGCTACCGCACTCGCAGAATCACGGCAGACCCTCCGATCGTCTGCTCTGCCTGTCTTTTATGTGATGGCGTCACGTTGATTCATTTCGCGCAGACGGAAGCGCTGGATTTTGCCGGTTGCGGTTTTGGGCAACTCGTCCAGAAATTCAATACTGCGTGGATACTTGTGCGGCGCCAGCCGGGATTTGACAAAGGCCTTGAGCGCCTCCCTGAGCACGTCGTCGGCGACCGGCGCCGTTTCCTTGAGCACCACATAGGCACGGGTCTTGACCAGCCCCTGCGAGTCGGTCACGCCGATAACGGCCGCCTCCAGAACGGCCTCATGCTCAATGAGCGTGGCCTCCACTTCAAAAGGAGACACGTACTGCCCGCTCACTTTGAGCATGTCGTCGCTGCGCCCCGCATAAGTATAATAGCCGTCAGCATCGCGCGAATATTTGTCGCCACTTTTGGTCCACTCCCCCTGAAATGTTGCTCTTGTCTTTTCACGGTTGTTCCAGTACATGAGGGCAGCGCTTTTTCCCTTGATGTACAGATCGCCGATTTCGCCATCTGCGACGATAGCACCTTGCTCGTCGCGAAGCTCGAGTTCATAGCCGGGTACGGGTTTTCCTGTGGTGCCGTAGCGGATGTCATCGGGCCGGTTGGATAGAAAAATATGCAGCATTTCAGTTGAGCCGATACCATCAATGATATGGCACCCGAAATGGGCGGTGAAGCGTTCGCCAAGTTCCCGCGGCAGCGCTTCACCGGCCGACGAACACATTCGCAATTGCACTTCGTCGCGGGTGGGCGTATTGGCCGCGGCCAGCATGCCCGCATAACCGGTTGGCGCGCCGCAAAATACCGTGGGCTGATATTTGCGCATCGCCTCAAACACTGCATCAGGAGTGGGGCGGCCTTCGATCAGTATCACGCTGGCGCCGACGCCCAGAGGGAAGGTCAGGGCATTGCCCAATCCGTAGGCAAAAAACAGCTTTGCGGCTGACAGAATGCGGTCTGACTCGGTCAGCCGCAGCAGGTCTTGCGCATAATAGCGAATCGTCCAGTAAGGATTGGCGTGGCTGTGTACGGTGCCTTTAGGCTTGCCGGTAGAGCCCGACGAGTACAACCAGAAGGCCGGTTCATCGGCCCCGGTGCTACAGGGCCGGTGGCAGGGTGTGGCCGCCGCCAGCGCCTCGTCCATGTTCAACTGGCCGTGCGCGAGTTCGCCTTGTGGACGCGATACGAGAATATGCTTGATTTCGTGATCTGCTTCGCTCATGGCCTGGGTCAGCGCCGGCAACAGCGCGGCAGACACCATGGCAGCCTGACAGCGGCTGTCTTCAATAATGTATTTGTAGTCCTGGGGGGTCAACAGGGTATTGATGGCAACCGGCACGATACCGGCGTGAATGGCGCCCAGAAAGGCGACAGGCCAGTCTGTACAATCATTCATCAGCAGCAGTATCCGTTCTTCTCGGTGTACGCCGAGGTTTTTCAGTACAGATGTCAGGCGCCGCACTTTGTCAAACAGCGCTGCGTAGGTCAATGTGCCATTGCCGTCGATGTACGCCAGGCGCTCCAGCCGGTTCTGATTGATTTGGATCAGATAGTCGGCAATGTTGAACTGATTGCTGTTTTCAGGGGTTTGCATGATTAGCTCCGCTAAATGCCTGGCTGCTTATTGCCAGCTCACTTCATGTTGTCGGCGCCGCCGCGCTGAGTGTGGGTCAATAGGCTTTCCGGGGTGCTGTTGCGCACTCGGGATACCAGCCGCAGCCTGGTCAGCGACCGGCTCTGAAGGCCCATTGGCTCGTCATTACTGCGGCGCCGTGAATTCTATTTTGCCTTCCGGCAGCAAATACAGCACATGGGCTGCACCATTGCTGACCGTGGGATAATGTGCGGAGTCCGGGCCATAGACTTTCCAGCCGGCGTCACAGCCATCAAACCGGGCGCCAGGGGTTATTGGCATGATCAGGTCGATTTCGCCATTAGGATGGCGGTGATGAGGGCCGCGGGTATCCTGCATGCTTACCACATCTACGGAAAATCCGTGGGACGCTGCCGATGGCTTGGTCACCCGGCCGTATTTGAGTCCCTGCGCCTCGTGCTTGCACATCCAGCCATCGTGCACGCCTGCAACACAGGCAGCACTGACGTCGCGATACCACTGACTGTCGGCGCCGTAATGGCGATTGAGCCAGACCTGTAACGTGGCATCCAGCGGACGGCCTGCGATCTGACGGGTCACTGTCTGGATGAGCGTGTCGAAATGTTCACGCATGCTGAAAGTCTCCTTAACACCTGATTTTTTTTCGTGCATTATTTTGCATGTAGATGATAAGATAGGCATGCAGTTAAAATCAGTCAAGATTTTTGCTCAATCTTTAGGGAAAACACTAGCTCCCGACTTACCAAATGGCACGCTATGACGCTGGAAAACTCATTTGAAATAGATCCAATGGAAGACAAGACGCCGTTGTTACGGGCGTTGGGCGAACGCATCCGCTCGCTGCGTGCGCGCAAAGGGATCACGCGCAAGAAGCTGGCAAGCCTGGCTGGCATTTCCGAGCGCCATATGGCCAATCTTGAGCTGGGCACCGGCAATGCAACCATACTGGTGCTGCATCAGGTCTCCCAGGCGCTGACTTGCTCGCTGGCCGAGCTCATCGGCGATGTCACCACTTCGTCGCCCGAATGGCTGATGATCCGGGAATTGCTGGAGAATCGAAGCGAAAAGGATCTGCATAAAGTGCGGTTGCGGCTGATTGAACTGTTCGGCGCCGACAAGACCCCGGGCTCACGCCTGTCACGCATTGCCCTGATCGGCCTGCGCGGGGCCGGCAAGTCTACGCTGGGCCGCATGCTCGCAGACCGGCTTGGCTATCCGTTCATTGAACTGTCGCATGAAATAGAACAAACGACCGGTTGCAGCATCAACGAGATTCATTCGCTGTATGGTCCTGTGGCCTACCGTCGCTATGAGCGGCGGGCACTGGAAGAAACCATCCAGTTGTATCCTGAAGTGGTGATTGCCACGCCGGGCGGCCTGGTTTCCGAAGCCGCCACCTACAACAATCTGCTGGAGCATTGCCTGACAGTCTGGCTGCAGGCCACGCCGCGCGAACATATGGATCGCGTTATCGCCCAGGGAGATTTCCGCCCCATGTCCGGCAGCAAGGAGGCCATGCACGACCTGAAGCTGATTCTGGAAGGCAGGGTGGCCTTCTACAGCAAGGCGGACGTACATCTGGATACCAGCCTTCAGCCTCTTGATGAGACCTTCGAGGCGTTGTTTGCGAAAATTCAGGCGGCCCGGCAGTCAGCCGAAGTATTGATCTGAGTCATGAGGGTGCCTAGGGTAAATCCCTAGGCAAACAGCTTGACCACCAATAGAATCATGCAATATAGTGCCTTTAATGACAAACAAAATGCAATGAAATGCATGACTCTATTGGAGACCAGCCATGAGCGAGCTGAAAGTCAACTACCAGACAGACCCGTCACAGTACAAGCACCTCTCATTGACGACCGAAGGCCACATTGCGCGCCTGACGATTGACATCGACGAGGACAGCGGTATTCGTCCCGGTTATAAGCTGAAACTGAACTCCTATGACCTGGGCGTGGATATTGAATTGCACGATGCACTCAATCGCCTGCGCTTTGAACACCCCGAAGTGCGCAGCGTTGTCGTTTCCAGCGGCAAGGAGCGCATCTTCTGCTCAGGCGCCAACATTTTCATGCTGGGTTTGTCCAGTCACGCCTGGAAAGTCAATTTCTGCAAGTTCACCAACGAGACGCGCAACAGTATTGAAGATACCAGCGAGCATTCAGGGGTCAAATTCATTGCTGCTGTCAACGGCGCCTGCGCCGGTGGCGGTTACGAGCTGGCTTTGGCCTGTGATGAAATCTATCTGGTGGATGACCGCTCCTCGTCGGTCTCGCTGCCCGAAGTCCCGTTGCTTGGCGTGCTGCCGGGGACCGGCGGCCTGACGCGGGTAACCGATAAACGCCAGGTCCGGCATGACCATGCAGACATTTTCTGCACACTGGTCGAGGGGGTTCGCGGCCAGCGCGCCAAAGACTGGAAGCTGGTCGATGAGGTCGTCAAGCCTGCCAGGTTTCAGGAAACCATTCATGCCCGGGCGCAGGAACTGGCGCAGCAGCAGGGCTCAGACTCGTCCGCCGGTTTACAGGGCGTGGCGCTCACTCCGCTGGAAAAACACGAAACTGCCGACAGTCTGCATTACAAATATGTCACTGTCGATATTGACCGGGCAGGCAAGTTCGCTACCTTCACCTTGCGGGGGCCTGATTCAGCGCTGCCCGACAGCATCGAGGCCATTATGCAGGCCGGTATGGCGTGGTGGCCGTTGCAAATGGCGCGCGAACTGGACGATGCGATTCTTTCCATGCGCACCAATGAGCTGGACAGCGGCCTTTGGCTGATCAAAACAGCAGGCAGCGCCGATGCCGTGCTGCAAAGTGACGACATCCTGCTGAACCATAAAGATCACTGGTTCGTACGTGAAACGCTGGGACTGCTGCGACGGACCCTGGCGCGCCTGGATGTCTCGTCCCGCTCCCTGTTTGCACTGGTTGACGAAGGTTCATGCTTTGCTGGGTCGTTGCTGGAGGCGGCGCTGGCCTGCGATCGCATCTATATGCTGACCCTGCCTGACGATGAAGCGCGCACGCCGCATCTAACCGTTGGCCCGATCAATTTCGGCTTTTTGCCCATGGTAACGCGACAGTCGCGTCTGGCGCGCCGCTTTTATGATGACGGCAGTAGCCTGGAAGCCGTCAAGGCAATGGCCGGCAAGCCACTGGATGGCGATCAGGCTGAACAGGCCGGATTGGTAACCTATGCGCTGGATGATATTGATTGGGACGAAGAGGTGCGGATTGCCATAGAAGAGCGGGTGTCCATGTCGCCGGATGCGCTGACCGGCATGGAAGCCAACCTGCGCTTTAATGGTCCGGAAAATATGTGGACCCGGATCTTCGGCCGCCTGACTGCGTGGCAAAACTGGATCTTCATCCGGCCCAATGCGGTAGGGGAAAAAGGCGCCCTCAAACTGTATGGCAAAGGCGAAAAACCGAACTTTGACCGCAATCGCGTCTGACCGCGATCGCGGCAGGCTGCAAGCCGCGTATATCCATCAAATGAAGGAGCGGGGTAAACCCATTGCAATACCCCCTCCGTGACACTGGAGATCACTATGTCGAGCATCAACTACAACGATAAAATTCCTAATAATGTCAATCTGTCTGAAGACAGGACGCTGCAGCGT
>DATGQC010000228.1:0-10882 GCA_035304425.1 Advenella sp. | reverse complement strand
GTTCATGAGCAGGTTCAGAGCGAAATTCTGTTCGCGGTTGCGGGCGGTGACGCCCCAGACATTGTTTTTCTTGTGGGTATAGTCGCGCAAGGTGGAGAGGCCGGCGGTTTTCCCGTTGACCTCGCGCACCTGGGCGTACAGCGGCGAGTCACCCTCAAGGTAAACGAACTGGTTCACCACGAAATCGGCGCACAGCGGCCCCTTGATCTTGTAGAACGTTGTGCCGCCCTGGATCCAGGATTCGACATCTTTACCATGTTTGGCCCAGAAATTGTTCGGCAGCAGCATGGCGCCGTCATACAGCAGGTCGGAGTCTTCAAGCGAATGATCGTTCAGGTAGTCTTCGGCTTCCAGGCCCAGCGCACGCGCCTTCAGGCGCATATTGATGTCTTTGGAAACAAGCACGATCTGGCGTTGCGGCTGCTCGCGATGCAGGGTTTGCACGACGCCAAGGATCATATTGTCGGCCTTGCCGTTGGGCAGGTCTACCGGCAGCCGGCCTTCCATATTTTGCGTCTGAAACAGCAGGCGGCCGGTTGCGTCTTTGTTGCCAAGGGCGTCCAGCGGCATGCCTTTAAGGATATCTTCCGTTTCCGCCACCAGCGCGTCCAGTGAGCGGCTGACCTGGCGTGCGTTGCGCGCTACTTCGGTCATGCCTTTCTTGTGATGATCCAGTTCTTCAAGTGTCATCATGGGCAGGAAGATATCATGTTCTTCGAAGCGGAAGATCGATGTAGGATCGTGCAGCAGCACATTGGTGTCCAGCACAAAGAGCTTGGACAAACCGTTACTGCCGGCCGTGTTTGCCGCACGTACCGGGGCGCCGCGTGTGCTGCCTGATTTGCCGCCGGCCGGGACAGTGTCGGTGGCTGCGTCGGCGCGGCGCGCAGTGGTGGCGCGCCGGCCTTTGGCCGTGGTCTGTTCGCGCGCCTGCGGTGTGGTCGTGACTGCCTTGGCAGCGCCGCGGGCCTGTGCTGGTTCTGCCGCGCCGGTTGCCACTGCAAGGGCGGGCTCTGCCGGTTCAGCGACATTCTGCTGGACATAGTCGGTTGCGTTGGCCGCGTCGGTGCTTGCCACCGTGCCGGGTTGGTCCTGCTTTTGACGCTTGCGTCCACGGGGCGCCGCGGTTGCGGAGTCTTCCCGGGAGGCTTTTGGAACCGGCATTCCCGTCATATCCAGGATGTCGGCAGGTTTGGCAGGCAGCTTTGGAAGTGGCATAGATAGTTTCTCACATGGCTGTTGTTCCATGGGCGGTTGCGCCATGGAAAAGGGTGCCCCGCGGGGCCCGGGTGGGACTAATCCTGTTGGGCTGCATTCAGGTTGCGCACGGCGTCCAGGACGGCATCGACATGACCCGGCACTTTCACTTTGCGCCACTCCTGCACAAGCTTGCCTGTGCTGTCGATCAGAAAGGTGCTGCGTTCAATTCCGCGGACCTGTTTGCCGTACATGTTTTTCATCTTGATCACGTCGTATTGCGTACACAGTGTTTCGTCGGGGTCGGACAACAGCGCAAAAGTCACATTTTGCTTGGCGGCAAAATTTTCGTGGCTTTTGAGCGAATCGCGCGAGGCGCCCAGGATCACGGTGTTTTCATTTTCGAAATCGCTCAGCGCGTCCCGAAATCCCTGGGTCTCGGTCGTACATCCCGGGGTATTGTCCTTGGGATAAAAATACAGCACGACATTTTTGCCTTTCAGTGCGGCCAGGGCAACCGGGCCAAGCTGACTGTCGGCCTTGAATGCAGGCGCTTTCTTGCCAATGGTGGGGGGACTGGTCATTTTATTCTCCTTCGCTGAGCATGAGGGCGACAGCAACATTGCGGCCTTCCGCCATTAATACGTTATAGGTTCGGGCCGCCGCCTTCGAATCCATGGATTCAATGCCCACGCGCGCGGCCAGCAGGGGGGCGGTCACTGCTGCGGGCAGAAAGTGCTGTCGTGTACCGGTACCCACAAGCAGTATTTCAGGTGTGTTCTCGAAGCGGGTGGTGGGGGCGTCGTCCAGGAAATCGATAGCGTTGCCTTCAACCTTTCGGATATCCGCTGCCAGAATCAGCTGATCTGTTGTAATGTCGCTGACAGCGGTCACGTTCCACGGGCGGACAGTGCCTTCAGGGCGAAACGCAATGGCATGGGTATATTTAACTTCATTGACCTCGATGAAGTGGTCCCCGTAGCGGGTGACCGTATTTAATGCGGTTGGCTGTTCTCTTTTCAGTTCCACAAAGACTCCTTGTGCGTTTATCTTATTCTAACTGTATTTCATATATGTGATAGTGGTCCGGCGATATTTTGCGCTAAGCGGACGTGCAGGGCGCCTGTCTGCTGTCTGGGCCGGGCTGCGCCTGGCCTTTGTGGCGTCGTTGCCCACGGGCGGTCGCCGGTACGGCGCTCTGCTGGTCTCAGCTTTTTTTGTACTGCAATGGCACGGTCATTGCAAATTTTTTTTGTGCATAGGCAAAATCGTTTGCCGTACGCTCTTATATAGGCTAGATTTACTGGTTTCACCCTAAATCTGTTCCTTCACTTATTCCAGGTCCGTCATGAGAAACTTCCCACGTATAGAAAGGCTCCCTCCCTATGTGTTCAACATTACCGGCGAGCTTAAAATGGCGGCGCGCCGACGTGGCGAAGATATCATCGACATGTCCATGGGTAATCCGGACGGCCCTACGCCCAAGCATATCGTGGACAAAATGGTAGAGGCCACAATCCGTCCCGACACCCACGGCTATTCGGTATCCAAGGGCATTCCGCGCCTGCGCAAGGCGATTGCAGACTGGTATTCACGCCGTTATAACGTGATTCTGGACCCGGACCGCGAAGCCATTGTTACTATCGGATCCAAGGAAGGGCTGGCCCACCTGATGCTGGCCACGCTTGACAAGGGCGACACCGTGCTGGTGCCCAATCCCAGCTATCCCATCCATATATACGGCGCGGTCATAGCCGGCGCCAATATTCGCTCCATACCCATGAAAAAAGGGCTGGATTTCTTTGAAGAAATCGAGCGGGCCGTGCGCGAGTCCATTCCCAAGCCGAAAATGATCATTCTGGGTTTCCCCAGCAATCCGACGGCGCAATGCGTTGATCTGCCCTTTTTCGAGCGGGTAGTCAAACTGGCCAAAGAGCACGATATACTGGTCGTGCACGATCTGGCCTACGCCGACATCACCTTCGACGGCTACCAGCCGCCGTCCATCATGCAGGTGCCGGGCGCCAAGGATGTGGCTGTTGAGTTTTTTACCATGAGTAAAAGCTACAATATGGCTGGCTGGCGGGTTGGCTTCATGGTGGGCAATGCCGAGTTGGTCAATGCGCTGGCGCGCATGAAAAGCTACCACGATTACGGTACTTTTACGCCGATCCAGGTCGCGTCCATTGCTGCCCTGGAAGGCCCGCAGGAGTGCGTGGCCGAAGTGGTGGCGCACTACAAGAATCGGCGCGATGTGCTGGTCAAAGGGCTGCACGAAGCCGGCTGGATGGTGGAGATTCCCAAGGCGGCCATGTACATCTGGGCCGAAATTCCCGAGCCTTACAAGGCCATGGGATCACTGGAATTTTCCAAAAAACTGCTGGCCGATGCCAAGCTGGCCGTATCGCCGGGCATCGGCTTTGGCGATCTGGGCGACGATCATGTGCGTTTTGCCATGATCGAGAACGAACAACGTACGCGCCAGGCAATCAGAGGAATTAAAGATATGTTCAAGAAAGACGGGTTCCTGAAAAAATGAATCCAATGAAGGTAGGTTTATTAGGTTTCGGGGTTGTAGGCAGCGGCACCTACGCGGTGTTGACGCGCAATGCAGAAGAAATATCACGGCGCGCCGGACGGCAGATCGTGGTGTCCAAAGTCGCCACCCGTACGCCGGCCAAGGCCGTGGCCGTATTCGGCGACAAAGTGCCGGTCAGCAATGATATGGCTGGCCTGGTGGCTGATCCCGAGGTGGATATTGTCGTGGAGCTCATTGGCGGCACGACGCTGGCCCGCGAGCTGGTGTTGACAGCGATTGAAAATGGCAAGCATGTGGTCACGGCCAATAAGGCGTTGCTTGCGCTGCATGGTAATGAAATATTTGCCCTGGCCAGCAAAAAGGGCGTCATGGTGGCATTCGAGGCTGCGGTTGCCGGTGGCATTCCGATTATCAAGGCGATTCGCGAAGGCCTGACGGCCAACCGCATTCAGTGGCTGGCCGGTATCATCAACGGCACCACCAATTTCATTCTGTCGCAAATGCGCGAGCACGGCCTGCCATACGAGACCGTGCTGGCACAGGCGCAGCAACTGGGCTACGCCGAGGCGGATCCGGCGGGCGATGTCAAGGGAATCGATGCCGCGCATAAACTGACGCTGGTGGCCTCCCTGGCGTTTGGCATTCCCATTCAGTTCAGCAAAGCGTACATTGAAGGCATTACCGACCTGGATCAGCAGGATATTGTCTATGCAGAGCGGCTGGGTTACCGCATCAAGCTGCTGGGCATCACGCGTCGCCGCGAACAGGGCATTGAGCTGCGGGTACACCCGGCGCTGGTGCCGACCAAACGCTTGATCGCCAATGTGGAAGGCGCCATGAACGCCGTGGTTGTCAATGGCGATGCGGTGGGCGACACGCTGTATTATGGTCCCGGCGCCGGATCCGAAGCGACTGCTTCGGCGGTGGTGGCCGATCTGGTTGATGTGACCCGCCTGCATACATCCGACCCGGGCAATCGCGTTCCTCATCTGGCCTTTCAGCCGAGCGCGCTCTCAGACATGCCGATCCTGAATATCGAAGACGTGCGCACGTCCTATTACCTGCGCCTGTCGGTGGAAGACCGGTCCGGCGTGCTTGCCGATCTGACCCGGATCCTGGCGGATCACCAGATTTCCATCAATTCCATGATGCAGGAACAGGATGGCGAAAACCGCGCCATTATTATTTTCCTGACGCACGAGGCCCGGGAAGGCGACGTCAATACCGCCATCAAAACGATTGAAGCCATGCCTTTCGTGCATTCGTCCATTACGCGTATTCGCCTGGAACATCTGGACTGACCGATCTGACCGACACGACTCCGGCAACGGCGCCGTGTCTTCTTGTTTCCGGCATCTGATGCCGGCATAACGGAGCAATAATGAAATACATTTCAACCCGTGGCGGTATGAGCCCGGTTTCATTTTCCGAAATTCTGCTCGAAGGGCTGGCCCGTGACGGAGGCCTTGCGGTGCCCGAAAGCATTCCTTCGGTCAGCGCCAAACAGCTTGAACTGTGGCGTTCGCTGTCTTATGCGGAACTGGCGACGGAAATATTAAGCCTGTACATTGACGATATTTCGCGCACGGATCTGGAGCGCATCTGCAAGGCGGCCTATAACGAATCGGTTTTCTCCGGCAGCGAGATTGTGCCGCTTAAACCGCTGGGCAAATCAATGACGCTGGTGGGCCTGTCCGAAGGTCCCACGCTGGCCTTCAAAGACCTGGCCATGCAGTTTCTGGGGCAGGTGTTCGAGTTTGTGCTGGCGCGCGAAGGACGCAAGTTGAACATTCTGGGCGCCACCTCAGGCGATACCGGTTCCGCTGCGGAATATGCCATGCGCGGCAAGCTGGGCGTGTCGGTTTTCATGTTGTCGCCGCATGGCCGCATGAGCGCCTTCCAGCGTGCCCAGATGTATTCGCTGATGGATGAAAATATTCATAATATTTCGGTCAAAGGCGTATTTGATGACTGCCAGGATATCGTCAAGGCACTGGCCGGCGATGTTTCGTTCAAGACCAGCTATCATCTGGGTGCGGTCAATTCCATCAACTGGGCCCGTATCTGCGCGCAAATCGTTTATTACTTCTGGGCCTGGCTGCGCAGCACCGATGCCGCAGCCAACGCAGGCACTGACGTGTCCGGTCATAAGGTATCATTCACGGTGCCATCGGGCAACTTCGGCAATATTTTGTCCGGCCATTTCGCCCGCCGGATGGGGCTTCCCATTCACCGCCTGGTTTTGGCGACCAACGAGAATAATGTGCTGGAAGAGTTCTTCCGTACGGGTATTTATCGTCCCCGCGTCAGCGCCGAAACCCTTGCTACCTCCAGTCCGTCCATGGATATTTCCAAAGCGTCCAATTTCGAGCGCTTCGTATTCGATCTGCTGGGCCGGGATCCCAAGCGACTGGCGGCCACCTGGAAAAAGCTGGAGCAGGATGGCGCCTTCGACCTGTCAGCCGAAAAGCCGCGTTTTACCGAAGAGTTTGGTTTTGTCGGCGGCAGCAGCACGCACGCGGATCGCCTGGAAACCATCCGCCGGGTGCAGGAGGACGCTGGCATTCTGATCGACCCGCACACGGCAGATGGCGTGAAAGTGGCTCAGACTTTCGTTGAAGAGGGCGTACCGATGCTGGTGCTGGAAACCGCCTTGCCCGCCAAGTTCAGCGAAACCATTGAGCAGGCCACCGGCCAGGAGGCGCCTGTTCCAGACCATCTGAAGTCGCTGGCCGATTTGCCGCAGAAAGTGGTTATTATGGACAATGATGTGGAAGCCATACGCGACTACATCAAGGCGCGGGCACTGGTCTGATCAGGCCGGGCGCAACTGGCGGCGCATTGTCACGCTGCCTCAGATGCGCGCTTCAGTACCCGGGGCAAGCAAAGGTCGATCCAATGGATCGGCTTTTTTTTTGATTCGCGGTTGCTGTCGCATCTTGTGTAAAACCGCTATGTGCCGGGCCTGCGGGGAGGGGGGCGGCAACGCTCGCGGCGTGGCGACTTGATCTGGTCTGTTGCAGGCCAAGACAAAGGGTAGGGCAGCGGCTCGCGGCTATGTCTCTGCCAGCTTATCGTGGCTGCTCACGTCCCTGCTTCAGGCGTACTTGATTTTGGACAAACACAGGCGGCTGAGCAGATCGGTCTTTTTATAAAATATGTATATAATATGCATATTATATGCTCTGGCTGGCACGGTTTATCATGCATGCATCCACTTCTGCGCTGTCCCGTTTTTCCCTTTCTGCATTCTTGTCTCTTGGCTTTCGGCCTTTGTATATAGGCGGCGCTGCCTGGGCGTTTATTTCGATTGCCCTATGGATTTTTACGCCGCACCTGTTAACGGGTTCATTGAATGGTGTGTGGTGGCATGCGCATGAGATGTTGTGGGGTTTTGTTGCCACGATCGCCGTCGGGTTTCTGACCACCGCCAGCGCAACCTGGACGGGCACCAACCCGATCAAAGGAGGCGCCCTGGGCGCGCTGGCACTATGTTGGCTGGTGGCCCGCGTCGCCTATCTGGCGCCGGGCCAGGCTGCCTTTATATTGGGCGCGGCGGCTGATGCCTTGTTTTATCTGACTGCCGCGCTGGCGCTTGGGCGGGTGATCTTCAGGGCACATAGTAAACGCAACTATGTATTGCCATGGGCGGTTTTGCTTTTGGGAGTCAGCCATGTTCTGTTTGTGCTCGCTGTTGCTCAGGGTAAAAGCATGCTGTTGGTCGACGCTATGCGTACGGGCATTCTGTGCATGGTGTTCATTGCCTTGTTGATTGCCCGTCGGGTTATCCCTTTTTTTGCGAGCCGGGCAATGGCAGGACTGACGATCCCCATGCACCAGCGTTCGGGTCTGGTGCAACTGGCCGCCTGTGCCGTTGCCTTGTTGGCCGTCATGACCGGCCTGGACGCTCTGTTGGCATTGTGCGCAGCGGTGGCCGGGATGATAGCCCTGTACCAACTGGTTCAATGGAAACCGGGCAGGGTGATCGGAGCGCCTTTATTGTGGGTGCTGTATCTGTCCTGGTTCTTTCTGGGCATGGGCCTGTTGCTGGCGGCCGGCTTTTTTCTGGGCTGGCATCCATGGTGGCTGGCGCGTCAGGCGATGTATGTGCACGTCATTGCCATGGGTGGATTCTCTGTGATGATTATGGGAATGATCACGCGTACGGCGTTGGGGCATACAGGCAGGCTATTGAAGGCAGACGGCGTGATGGTATCCAGCTTTGTGCTGGTCGTGCTGGCTACCGTGGCTCGTCTGGCGGCGTTGATTATGCCGTCGCTTACGCTGCCCCTGCTGCAGCTCGCTGCCGCAGCGTGGATGGGCGCATTTGGATTGTATCTCTATCGCTTCGTGCCCATTCTTGTCAGCCCCCGGCCTGCTGCGGATCCTGTCGCGCCGGGAATGATCATCCGTCCATCCGAAAAAAAATCATGACTTTTGTTTCTTGTCGCGCGCCAGCACGCGCCGGAGCATAGGTTCGATGCGGGATAGTTCATCCTGGTGCGCCGCCGACAGACAGGCCAACTGTTTTTCCGCCAGCCGGGTCAATTGCAGCCGAACCTTGCGCTGATCTTCTTCGTCGGCAATGCGTTCGATCAGACCGCTGTCAACCAGCCGGTTGGCCAGTTCCACCGCACTATGATGCTTGATCCTTAACCGCTCGGCCAGTGTGCCCACGGTGATCGGTTCTCCTTTGCCATAGCCTTTGATCACCAGTAATGCCTGATGTTGTCGGGAGGTCAGGCCGACGGATTTGGCCCGCTCTTCACTGAACTCAAGAAAACACCGAATCAGATAGCGAAATTCAGCCAGCGCAGTGTAATCAGTTTGGTCAAGCGTGTCATGAGGCATGTCGATGGGCAGATAACGAAAAATAGGCGGAAATATCAGTGTAGCAGATCGGGATTTGAAAATTTATATCGTAATACGATATAATAGCCCGCTTCATCTTATTTCGCTTTATCTTATTTTCACCGTCTTTATCTTTATATAACTTCTGGTCGCACCAGCGGCGCCCTGCGCTTTTGCTGCGCCTGTTGTTCCCATCTCATGACTATTAAACACACCCGTAATCGCCAGCTCAGCGATTTCTCAACGGATAAACGAGTGCTTGTTGTTATTGGCATTGCCGTTCCGGTGGCCATCGCCGCCATGTTCGCCGGTATGCTGCTTCTGCAACTGATCCGGCTGTGCACCAATCTTGCTTATTTTGGACGGTTTTCCTTCGAAGAGTCGCAGCTTGCAAGCGCCTCTCTCGGTTTGTGGTCCGTCGGTATTCCTGTCGTGGGTTCATTGCTGATCGGACTGATTGCACGCTACGGCAGTGAAAAAATCCGCGGCCATGGTATTCCGGAAGCGATTGAAGCCATTTTGCTGGGCCGCTCGCGCCTGGATGCAAAGGTGGCTGTCCTCAAGCCCTTGTCTTCGGCTATTGCTATCGGCACCGGCGGCCCTTTCGGAGCTGAGGGGCCGATTATCATGACGGGTGGCGCAATTGGTTCGCTGATTGCACAGGCCTTGCCCGTGTCCGATAATGAACGCAAGACGCTGCTGGTTGCCGGTGCCGCTGCAGGTATGACAACTGTATTTGGAACACCGATTGCAGCCATTATGCTGGCAGTCGAACTGCTGTTGTTCGAGTGGAGCCCGCGCAGCTTTATACCGGTGGTGGTAGCGGCCACGGTGGCCGAGCTGGGGCGCAGTCTGCTTGGCATGGGCGGGCCGCTGTTTCCTTTTGATGGCGTCATGCTCACCAGTTTGCCCGGCTTTGCCGGATGGATTGCGATTGGTATTGCAGCCGGTTTGCTGTCGGGAATCTTGACGCAATTGGTCTATGCGTGCGAAGACGGATTTCAGCGATTGCCGATACACTGGATGTGGTGGCCCATGATAGGCGGGCTGGTCGTGGGGATTGGCGGCCTCGTTGATCCGCGCGCGCTGGGCGTGGGCTATGAAAATATCACGGCCATGCTCGATGGCCGGATGCTGGGCGCAGCAGCCATTGTTCTGCTGCTTGTGAAGGCTGTTATCTGGTCGGTGGCGCTGGGCTCGGGTACCTCGGGCGGGGTGCTGGCGCCCCTATTGATCATGGGCGGGGCGCTGGGGGCGGCGCTGGCCGGCTGGCTGCCGGATGCCAGCCCGGGTTTCTGGGCATTGCTGGCCATGGCGGCCATGATGGGCGGCACCATGCGTGCGCCGTTGACAGCGACTTTTTTTGCAGTTGAGTTAACGGGCAATGTCCATGCGTTGTTGCCGCTGATCGTAGCCTGCGTAACGGCGCACGCAATGACGGTACTATTGATGAAGCGCTCCATACTAACGGAAAAAATTGCCCGACGCGGCCATCACATCGTGCGTGAATACCGCGTGGATCCATTTGAGCTGACGCATGTGCGGGACGTGATGACCCGGCAGGTTATCAGCGTACCCGGGGCCATGACATTGCATGCGGCAGTCCGTTTCCTGACCGCGCCTGATACCCGACACCCGAGTTTTCCCGTGGTCGACGAGCAGGGCCAGGTGCTGGGCATTGTCGATCCACCGTCGGTGCTGGCCTGGCGACGTGCCGGCAAACATCGTGAGCAGACGCTGGATGAGTTGTTACGCGGGAAAAAAATGACGTTGGCCTACCCGGACGAGTATCTGGCTGGATTAGTCGACAAGCTGGTGCATGCCAATGTCGCGCATCTGCCGGTTGTCTCGCGTACCGATGGATCGCTGGTGGGTTATATCGGCTGGAAAGATCTGATGCGCGTGCGCCAGCGGTTAAATAGCGAGACGCATGATCGCACTGCGTTGATGGGCCGCAAGCGTCGGTCGGACGGGTAAGGGCGCATTTCTCAGGGAGCGATCCCGGCGTCCTTGGCAGTCCTGCCGGAAACAAATGCCAGCGTCGCCTGCGCTGCCGCGATGCCGCTCATGACGGCGCCTTCCAGCACTGCCGGATAGCCGGTATCGGTCCAGTCCCCGGCCAGAAACAGGCCTGGCCACGGCGTGGCCGTACCCGGCCGGGCCAGGCCTGGCGTTGCCGCAAAGGTGGCGCGTTTTTCAATGATCAGCTCATGGCCGAGTACGGCAGGCAGCAGAATGCCGTCAGGCAATTGGCTGTGAACCTGGGCAAGCACGGCGTCGGCAATCCGGTTTTTG
>DATGQC010000227.1:0-6466 GCA_035304425.1 Advenella sp. | reverse complement strand
GCGCAACGCCGGCGCCAACCATACCTCGGACGGCCTGGGCATGCTGGTCTACCAGGGCGCCGAAAGCTTTCGCATCTGGAACCGGATCGAGCCCGACGCGGCGCCGATTCTCGCTGCGTTACGCATGGAATTGACGGGGTCGGTCTGATGCTCGAAGCAGTGGGA
The DNA here is from genome assembly GCA_035304425.1 of Advenella sp. Taxonomy (GTDB): domain Bacteria; phylum Pseudomonadota; class Gammaproteobacteria; order Burkholderiales; family Burkholderiaceae_B; genus Advenella. The sequence goes on along the minus strand of DATGQC010000227.1, from coordinate 6,301 downwards.
CGCATCGCCAGCGAAATTGTGATCGGTATCGCCGAACGCGTGCGCACACAGTCGCTCGCACGGTCAATGGCTGATCTGGTTGCCCTGCTGGTCGCAGTCGTTCTGCTATACCAGATCTATCTGTTCGCCTGGGTCCTCTGGTACAGTGTCTTCAATCCCGGCAGCAGTGCATATATGCGCGAACAGGCCGGCATTCTGGCGGACCAGGATCGGCCAGTAAGTATTCAATATGAATGGACACCATACGAAGCCATCAGTCCTGCCCTGAAAAAAGCGGTCATTGCCGCCGAAGATGCACGTTTTACCGAGCACGGTGGCGTGGAATGGGAAGCCATTCGCAAGGCATGGCGCTATAACGAACGCCAGGAAGAAGCCGGCCGCAATCGCCGTCGCGGCGGTTCCACGCTCACGCAGCAACTGGCCAAAAACCTGTTCCTGTCAGCCGATCGAACCTATATTCGCAAGGGCCAGGAACTGGTCATTGCCTATATGATGGAAGCGGTTATGTCCAAGCGCCGGATCCTGGAACTGTATCTGAATGTTGTGGAATACGGCAACGGCATCTTCGGCGCCCAGGCAGCCGCCCGCCACTATTTCAACGTGGATGCTGCGCGCCTGTCAACGACCCAGGCCGCGCGCCTGGCCGCCATTCTGCCGAATCCGAAAGTGTATGGAAAGAACATGCAATCGCGCTATGTGCAATCGCGCGGCCGCACAATCTCTGCCCGCATGCGCAGCGCAGTCGTGCCTGAATGAATCATGGCCGCGACTGTCGGCCAATGGGCCACACGCACGCATCCACTGGCAGTACTGCCGGCTGCCCAGCCGTTACTTTATCGCACCACAATCGACGCTAAAATACAGAAAAACGACATCTGCGATGCGAATGATCACGCAGATATGCGCGCCGGGTTACCCGCATTTACCCCGCCTGTCATAAGACGCACAAATTTATTACGATAAGCTGTTATGCTGGAACAGGCCTGCAAACAACAGTAAAATCAACGCTTCTAAGGCTGGCCGCGACACGTGTTGCGGCCAGCCGGACACGAACAAGACACATGCGCACAGCAAGAAAATATCTCGGGACAGAAATCTACCGCTCCACCGTGGCAGTACTGGTGGCGCTCGTGGGCCTGTTCACCTTTTTTGCCCTGATAGACGAACTGGACAGCATCAGCGATAAGTTTCCTCTGCTCTCGCTGTTATATTTGCAGGTATTGCAATTGCCAACACGACTGTATGATCTGTTGCCCATTGGCCTGCTGATCGGGTCGGTGCTGGCCCTGGCCAGCCTGGCACAGCGCAACGAATTGGTGATACTGCGTGTTTCGGGCGTCAGCAGCATTTCATTATTGCTTATGCTCTGGACCATCACCATTCCCCTGATGCTGTGCGCATTCGTGCTGTCGGAATTTGTCACGCCGCGCGCCGAACTGATGACCAGCGAAGCCAGCCTGAAGTACCTGGGCAAAGCCAGCGGCGGACAGATGAACTCGGGCCACTGGTTTCGCGAACCCGATGAAAACGGAAATATCCGCACCATCAATATTGCGCAACTACGCGATCAGGGCACGGTTCAGGACATCCGCATCATCACCTACAATGCAAACGAGAGCCGGTTTATTTCCCTTGATCATGCAAAAACCGGGCACTTCAGCCAGAACACCCTGACCCTGACCGATGTGGTGCACATTACCAGCCTGATCGACGCCAAATCCGCGCTGGCCGATCCCAACAAGCCGGTCGCCGATGTTGCCAGGCGTACCGTTTTGCCAACACTGGAACTGAAAACGACACTGACCCCCAATCGCCTGCTTGCCGGGCAGATGCAACCGGACCGCATGTCAACGGTTTCGCTGCTTGATTACATTTCTTATCTGAAAGAGAACAAGCTGCAGACCAACCGCCAGGTTGTCGCCTTATGGCGCAAATTGAGCTATCCATTCACGCTGCTGGTCATGATCACCATTGCCGCGCCTATCGGATTCATGCAAACCCGCAAGGGCGGTGTGGGCGGCAAGGTGTTCCTGGGTATTTTACTTGGCGTCGCATTCTATATGATCAACCAGCTTGCGCTGAACGTGGGCATGTTGAAAAATCTGCCACCATGGTTTACCGCACTCATGCCCAACACCATTGCGATGTTGATCGCCATGCTCGCCCTCTACTTCATGGAAGCCCGCCGAACTCCACGCATGCAGCGGGCGCCTCTTTCAGGGAAGGCTGCGACGTAATGAATATCTGGGCTGTAGGCGATTTGCAAGGGTGTTGTGGCGCACTGGACGAACTGCTCGACCATCCATTGATTCAAGAGGATCCGGACTGCCGTTTCTGGTTTGCCGGCGACCTGATCAACCGCGGGCCGCAGTCGTTACGTACCTTAAAGCGCATTATCAGGCTGGGCGATCGCGCCGTCAGCATTCTGGGCAACCACGATCTGCATATGCTTGCCGTTCATGCCGGCATACGCAATGAGAACAAATCAGACACTTTCGATGCGATTCTCAAGGATAAGCACGTCAACGACCTGATCGACTGGCTGCGCCATCGCCCGCTGGCCCATTACGAGGCAGGGCATTTGATGGTTCATGCCGGCGTCATGGCTAAATGGGATCTGGAGAAGACCCTGGCGCTGGCCGAAGAGGCGCACCAGGCCCTGATCAGCGACAAATGGAAAAAGAACCTGCAGAAAATGTACGGAAATGAACCCGTACAGTGGAAAGACCGGCTATCAGGTGCAAAACGACTACGGGTGATTATTAACGCCTTTACCCGCATGCGACTATGCACTACACAGGGGGAAATGGATTTTGCATCCAAGGACGCGCCCAACGGCCACCTCGGATTGGTCCCCTGGTTTGACGTGCCTGACAGGAAAACAGCCGACATCCCGATCATCTTCGGACATTGGTCAACACTGGGTCTGCTGATTCGCAAAAACCTGCTGGCCCTGGATACCGGCTGCGTATGGGGTGGAAAACTGACCGCGCTGCGTCTGAGCGATCGCAAGCTCATTCAGATAGACTGCAAACAGCACGGCAGATAAGCAACGGCGACGCAAACGCAGCGACGCGGCCGGTGCCGGCAAGGGGCCATACAACCCTGGTCCCGCCAAAACCACTGGCCGCACTCAGCCCTGAACCACCTTGCTTCTGATCGCCTCGCGCACTTGTGCCGCCAACTCGGCGCGCCCCCGCTCCGCTGGCTGGCCATTTTGGGTGACCGCAGGCAGGCAGTAGACCTCTACGCAGACATGTCTGGCGCTAAGCAAAACCCAGATGTTGCCGATCAGCGTCTGCTCGCCGATAAACGCCATTTTCCCGCTGCGCTGACCTTCGTACCAGAACACCAGTGCAACCGGTTGAATCGCCACCTGGGCACGCATGGCCGGCTCGAACAGGCTGGTGCTAAATGGCTTGACGTCCAGACCATCGGAGGTCGTGCCCTCTGGAAACAAGCCGACGCAGATATTGCGCTCGAACAGCCGCTTCATGCTCTCGCTGACTCGGCTGATGGCCTGACGCTGCCCTCTTTCGATAAACACCGTGCCCACCCTGGCCACCAGCCAGCCGATCACCGGCCATCGGCGGATTTCCTGTTTGGCGATAAATGACGTGGCCCGCCAGCTGTTGAGGATAAAAATATCGATCCACGATACATGGTTGGCGACCCACAAAACCGGGCCGCTCATGATCGGGGCGCCGTGGCGCACCACTTTGACGCCGCAAACCAGCATCAGGCAACATGACCAGGCTTTGGTCACGGCATCCTGCACCGGCCGATTCATGAATGGCAATGCGATCGCGGCAGTCAGCAGTCCCGACAGCAACAGCAGAATCAGAAAAAACGCCCTGACAACAAACCGTAAACACGCGATCACACAGACTCCCACACACTGCGACCACTGACCAGCGTCATGATAATTTTGCCGGGCAGTTCATAACCAACAAAGGGGGTGTGCGCGCTTTGACTGAGCAGCGTATCACGCCCGACTGTCCAGGCGGCATCGGCATCCGCAATCGCGATATCGGCCGGTGCGCCCACGGATAGCGTGCCGCATCCCGGCAGCGACGGCGCGCCCGCCTTCAGAATGGCGGCGGGTCCTGCGGTGATAAGTCCCAGCGCCTGTGCCAGCGGCAGTTTTTCTTCCTGCGCCCATTTGACCACCAATGAGAATAACAACTCCACGCCGGTGGCGCCCGGCTCGGCCTCTGCAAAGGGCATCAGCTTGCCATCGTCGTCCACCGGCGTATGGTCCGAGCAAATGGCATCAATTGTTCCATCGGCAAGCCCCGCGCGAATCGCGTCGCGATCACGCTGGCCGCGCAAAGGCGGATCGAGCCGATAATTGCTGTCGAAAAATCCGATATCCAGGTCGGTCAGATGCAGGTGGTTGAGCGACACGTCGCAGGTAACCGGCAGGCCCTGCGCCTTGGCCTGGCGCACCAGCGCAATCCCGGCCGCGCTGGACAGGCGACAAATGTGCAGGCGCGTGCCCGTCACTTTCTGCAATTCGAACAACGTATGCAACGCTATGGTTTCTGCCTGCTCCGGCACGCCGACCAGGCCCAGACGCGAAGCAAAGGGTCCGCTGGCCGCCACGCCCTTGGACAGCGAGGCTTCCTGCGGTGTGAGCCACAAGGTGTAGCCATACGTTTTCGCGTACTGCATGCTGCGCAGCAGGACACCGGTATCGAGCAGCGGCAGGGAAGCCTGGGAAAAGGCAACGCAACCGGCTTCGGTCAATTCGGCCATTTCGGTAATGATTTTGCCTTCCAGACGATTGGTCATCGCACCCAAGGGATACAGATTAGCCTGATGTAACTGGCGTGCGCGATGTTTAAGCATTTCAACCAGACCCGGTTCGTCCAGCGCGGGTTCGGTATCGGGCGGCAACACCAGACTGGTGACGCCGCCGGCAAGCGCGGCCTGCATTTCCGATTCCAGCGTTGCCCGGTGCTCGAAGCCGGGTTCGCGCAGGCGGACCGCAAGGTCGATCAGGCCCGGAATCACCAGTTTGCCGGCGGCCTCGATAGTGCGCGCCGATTCAAATCCGTCCGGCTCCCGGCCCACGCCGACAATGCGTCCGGCGGCGATATAAAGATTACCGGTCTGGTCCGTACCGGAAGCCGGGTCAAGCAGCCGGCCACCTTTAATTACTATTTTCACTGAGAAGCTCCAGCTACGATGCTCATGACTGCCATTCTTACAGCAATCCCGAACGTTACCTGATTGAGAATAACCGCTTGGGGTCCGTCCGCGACGGCGGAATCAATTTCAACCCCGCGATTCATGGGGCCGGGGTGCATAACGATGGCATCCGGCTTGGCAAAGGCCAGTTTTTCGTGGGTCAGGCCGTAATGCTTGAAATATTCCTGCGAAGAAGGCAGCAACGCACCCTTCATGCGCTCATTCTGCAAACGCAGCACCATGACCACGTCCACATCCCGCAAGCCTTCGCGCATATCGGTGAACACCTTGACCCCCATTTGCTCAAGCCCGCCCGGCAGCAGCGTGAGCGGACCGATGGCGCGCACTTCGGCCGCCCCCAGGGTTGTCAGCGCGTGAATATCGGACCGTGCGACCCGGGAATGCAGAATATCGCCCACAATCGCCACCGTCAGTCCGGAAAAATCCTTCTTGAAATGACGGATGGTGTACATGTCGAGCAAGCCTTGCGTGGGGTGCGCATGGCGCCCGTCTCCGGCATTGATAACGTGGATATGCGGCTCAACGTTGCGGGCAATAAGATACGGGGCGCCGCTGGCTTCGTGCCGTACGACAAAGATATCGGCCTGCATGGCCGTCAGATTGCTGATGGTATCGAGCAGCGATTCGCCCTTGGCGGTGGACGACACATTAATATTCAGATTATAGACATCGGCCGAAAGCCGTTTGGCCGCTATTTCAAATGTGGTACGAGTGCGGGTGGAGTTTTCAAAAAACAGGTTGAATACGCTTTTGCCACGCAGCAGCGGCACCTTTTTGATGTCGCGTTCAGCCATGGGCACGAAGGTCTGAGCCGTATCCAGGATATGGGTCAGGATGTCGCGCGGCAGACCCTCGGTGGACAGCAGATGGGTCAGCTCGCCATGCCGGTTCAATTGGGGGTTAAACATGGCGGGGTTCCTCTTCCATGGTCAGGGTGAAACGGGAATCATCATCAGCGGCCAGAACGTAATTGCTGCCGCGCGGCAGCGGCAGCACGCCGCCGCAGATATCGGGCGCAATGGGCAACTCACGGCCGCCCCGGTCGATCAGCACGCCAAGACGCACGGAAGCCGGTCGACCGTAATCA
>DATGQC010000226.1:0-6108 GCA_035304425.1 Advenella sp. | reverse complement strand
CCTGAACGATAGCATCTGCGGCATTACCGGCGTAAAGGTGACCGAGACGGTGCCGGACCAGATCTTTGATGACGCAGATGAAGTGATGCTGGTCGATATCACGACCGAAGCGCTGCTGGCCCGGTTGCAGGCCGGTAAAGTCTATATGGCTGAGCAGGTGCCATTGGCAAGACAGCATTTTTTTCGCAAGGGAAACCTGATTGCGCTGCGTGAAATCGCCCTGCGCCGAACCGCCGAACGTATTCATCGGGATGTCAGGCAATATCGTCATGAAACCTATGTAGAGGCCATTTGGCGCACGGCCGAGGGTATTCTGGTGGTCGTGGACACGGCTCTGGCGCAAGACGCCGCCCAGGCCCTGATCCGGCATGGCAGCCGCCTGTCAGGCCAGATGTCCTGTCCGATGCACGTGATGTTTCTGCGCGAGGCTGCAAACAACAGAGGGCCTGCCCGCTCCCATGGTGACTGGCAAGTGTTGTTGCAACAGGCGGAGCAATTGCAGGCCACGACCACCGAACATTATTGCAATGGTGATGTCATGCCCGATATCGTCGCCTACTGCCGCAGTCAGAATCTGTCACGTCTCTTGCTGGATCGCTCGGTCCTGCGTCGATACTGGTGGCGACCGTCGCCGCTGATGCAGGTCAGGAAACTGGGGCCGGAAATCGATATCATTATTTACGGCGGCGTTGCCGGTCGGCGCCGTCAGGAAGCGGCGCGTGCGCAAGAGCATGTCTTTGTCCGGCGCGAACCGGTTGATTGGGGCAAGGCGGGGCTTGCATTGCTATTTGCCTGCACGACCACCGCTCTGTTGTGGCCGTTTTCATCGACTCTGGCGATCACCAATATTGCCATGCTGTATCTGGCGCTGACCATGGTGGTTGCGCTGCGCCTGGGGCGCTGGCCAGGGCTGGTCTGCGCTGTGAACAGCGTTGCGCTGTTTGACTTTTCCTTCATACCTCCGTTACTGTCCTTTTCTGTAGCGGATATTCAATATTTGATCACCCTGCTGGTCATGCTTGCGGTCAGTACACTGGTCAGCCAGCTGGCTGACCAGCAACGGTTCCAGGCCAGGCTGGCATTGCAGCAGACGCAGCGGGTGCACAGTCTGTTCGAACTGGCCAAGCGGCTGTCGGGATCTCTGCAGAAGGAACAGATCGTCCAGGAAAGCCAGAAGTTGTTGCTCAGCGACCTGGGCGAAGATGTCTTTGTCATTCTGCCCGACGCGCAGGAGTCTTTGCTGGCGCCCGAGGCCGGCGTCGGCCATGATATAGCCGGGCTGGATATGGTGGCTGCGCAGTGGGCGTTCGATAACGCAGAAAAAGCCGGTTTTGGCGCCGATACGCTGGCTGCGAACGCATTTCGATATTTTCCCCTGCACGCGCCGGTAAGAATCCGCGGCGTGCTGGCGGTGCGCATGCAAGGCGCACCGCATCTGTCGTCTGCGGAATGGCAGCAGCAATTGGAGATCTACGCCCATGTGATCGCGATCGCGCTGGAACGCGTCCATTTCGTAGAGGTGGCTAATGAATTTCTGCGGCAGGTCGAATCGGAAAAACTGCGCGTGACCATGCTCAATGTCATTTCGCATGACCTGCGCACGCCGCTGACGGCGCTTATCGGCGAAGCCGAAGTGCTGGCCAGCGATGCCAGCGACGATCATGTCAGGCAAAAGGCCGCGGTCATTCTTGATCGTGCCCGCTGTATACATGACATGATGAGCAAATTGCTCGACATGGCAAGGATAGATTCAGGCCAGCAACATCTCAGCAAAAGCTGGCAGTCCATTGAAGAGCTGGTGGGGGGCGCGATTCGCCACCTGGATGTGTCCGCCCGAGGCCATGTACTGGACATTTGCATTAAGCCGACGCTGCCGTTGATCGAATGCGATCCCGTACTGATCGAACGGGTCATCGCCAATCTGGTCGAAAATGCGCTGCGATATAGTCCGCAGGGCACGCAAATCGATATATCTGCATGCCACGAGGGCGAGTCGATGCAGTTGACGGTCGCTGACCGGGGTATCGGCCTGCCCGACACCGCCGCCCAGCGCGAACGGCTGTTTGACAGATTCGTGCGTGGCCATCCCGATTCCGACACCATGGGCGCCGGCCTTGGTCTGGCCATTGCCCGCCAACTGGTGCAATTGCATGGCGGAACGCTCACGGCGGTCAATCGCCCGGGGGGCGGCAGCGTCTTCACGGTGCAACTGCCTGCGCTGCCCATGCCCCCCCTGGTGGAGTAATCATGCAATTGAAACGAAAACTGCTGCTGCTTGAAGACGATGCGCATATCAGGACAATGATTCGCCAGTGCCTGTCGGACCAGGAATGGGAGATCGCCGAGGTTATTACGGTGGCAGAAGCGATTGCGGTGGCGGCGGCAGTCGAGCCTGATCTGGTCATCATGGATCTGGGTTTGCCCGATGGCGATGGCAAGAAATTTCTGCGCAATTTCAGAACCGGCTCGAATGCGACTGTCATGGTGCTCACCGCGCGCGGTCAGGAGCAGGAAAAGGTGTTTGCCCTGGATGCCGGCGCCGATGACTATCTGACCAAGCCGTTCAGCGTGGCCGAGTTACAGGCCCGCATACGGGCTCATCTTCGACGCAGCACGGCTGCGTCACAGGAGGCCGCCAGTCATTATCAGTTCGGCGATATCGAGGTGGACCTGCAGATGCGCAGGGTCAGCCGCGCGGGCCAGGCCGTGCATCTGACACCGAAAGAGTTTGATCTGCTCAGCCTGTTGCTGGTCAATGCCGGCAAAGTCGTCACTCAACGCAGAATGATGGTTGAAATATGGGGGCCGGCCTTCCTGGATCAGACACACTATCTGCGGATTTACATGGGGCATCTGCGTCATAAACTGGAGCAGGATCCGGCGCGGCCCCGGTTCATTCTGACTGAAACCGGAGTCGGCTACCGGCTTGAACTCTGAATCTATGCCGCCTTAAGGTAAGCCCGGAGGCGGGTGCTGCGACGCAGACCCATAGGGAAGCGTTAGGATTGATGAGAACAGCACGGAGAAGGGGACCAGCAGGGAGAAGGGGGATGACTCGCGATTCTGCGCATCGTTCCTTGGTGTTCTCCCGTATGTGTCAAGTTCAAATGGCGGTGCGTCTGAACAGGCCGATCACCTCCTGAAGAAACGCCGAGCGATCGTTTTTGCGCCAGCTGAGCATAATGGGTGAGGTAAACCCCGGTTCATTCAGGTCCACATAAACGACATCATCGCGATGCAGGCGACGCACCGACTCGGGCACAATGGCAATGCCGATCGTCGCCGTTACCAGGCCAATGGCAGTCTGTAATTCATTGACTTCCTGAATAATCTGAGGCGCATATCCTTTCTGTCTGAACAGATTGACGACATGATCCGCATAGCTTGGCCGCGGTCTGGCCGGATACAGAATGAGCGGTTCATCCACAATGTTTGCAAGCCGGATCGCTGTTTTACCGGCCAGACGGTGCGTAACGGGCAGCGCCACTACCAGCGGCTCGTCGGTCAATATCAGTCGCTCGATCTCTTCGTCCTTCAGCAGGATCCGTCCGACACCGATATCTATTCGACCTGATTTGAGCGCTTCAAATTGCTGCAGCGTGGTCATTTCCACCAGGCCGATCTCCACCTGCGTGTTCAACTGGCGCAATTGCCGGATCAGGGCCGGCATGTGGCCATACAGCGTGGATGGCACAAAGCCCACGCCGAACCACATACGGTCGTTTTTGCCGATCCGGCGCGTGGCGTTGATGGTTTCCTCCAGCCGTTGCGTCATTTTCTCGGTCTGGTCCAGGAAGTAGCGACCGGCATCTGTCAGCACGATACCGCGACCCAGGCGCTCGAACACAGCGACCCCCAATTCCTCTTCGAGCATTTTTATTTGCCGACTCAGGGGCGGCTGGGCGATATGCAGTATCCGCGCCGCCTTGGTAAAGCTCAGTTCCCGGGCAACGCACTGGAAGTAGCGGATTTGTCTTAACTCCATATTCATACCTAAAAAGTATCGATTACGCCAAATATAGTCTTAGACACGGGCAAAGACAATACGGATAATAAAGAAAACGATATAACGGCAAGCTACGCCGGGCGCCCGAAAGCGGCCTGCACAGCAGTAGCACGGCCACTCATCGCGTATGGAGATGCAATTGAAACATAATACTCGTCGGTCACCCGCCATCAAAACGGTTTGCGCAGCAGCTGCGATTGCCGGTCTGTTTGCCGCCTCGGCTGCGGCAGCCGCGTATCCGGAACGTCCCATTACCTGGATCGTGCCTTTCCCGCCCGGAGGGGCAATGGATGTGATTGCGCGCACGCTGGGCGAGTCGCTTGCCAAAGACCTGGGCCAGCCGATCGTGGTGGAAAACAAACCTGGCGCCGGCGGCAATATTGGCGCGGCGCAGGTGGCCAATGCCAAGCCGGACGGATACACCATCATGATCGTGGCCAACGGCATGGCCGTCAATCCGTCGCTCTACAAGAAGCTGAGCTATGATCCGATCACCGACTTCGAGCCGATCTCGCTGCTGGCTGACGTGCCCAATATCCTGGTGACGCAGGCCACCCGCAAGGACGTCAACTCGGTTAAAGACGTGATTGAGCAGGCCAAAGCCGATCCTGGCAAATACACCTATGCGTCGGCAGGCGTAGGCACCTCTATTCACCTGGCCGGGGCGCTGTTTACCTATCTGGGAAAACTGGATATGCTGCATGTGCCCTATAAAGGCAGTGGTCCGGCCGTGTCGGATCTGCTGGGCGGTCAGGTGGACTATATGTTCGACAGTATTACGTCCGCCAAACCCCATGTTGACGCAGGCAAGCTGAAGGCGTTGGCCATTACCACGACCAAGCGCTCGGCCTCGTTACCCGACGTTCCGACCGTTGCCGAAAGCGGTCTGCCCGGCTATGAGCTGCGTCCCTGGTTTGCCACTTTTGCACCTGCCGGCACGCCTGCCGAGGTGATTCAGACGTTGCAAAAAGCCATGCTCAAGGCGATGGAAACAGATAAGGTGAAAACCACGTTCAAGACGATCGGCGCCGAAAAAATCGGCAGCACGCCAGAAGAGCTCAGGACGTATCTGCAGTCCGAAACCGGGAAATGGAAAAAAATTCTGTCAGAGACCGGCATTTCGGCACAGTGACTATAGCCATCCACCCGGGTGTGACGGCACGGGCCGTTGCGCTTAACGGGTGTATTTAATCATTGCATTTATCCCAATAATATCAAGGATCAAATATGTTGTTCATGGTAGAAATGCTCGTAAACATCCCTCATGACATGCCTGCGGAAGTGGCTGCCGACATCAAGGCCAGGGAAAAACAATACTCTCAGGAGCTGCAGCGTGCCGGCAAATGGCCGCATATCTGGCGCGTCGTGGGCGAGTATCGCAATGTCAGTATTTTCGATGTGCAGGACAACGAAGAATTGCACAATCTGCTGTCCGGATTGCCATTGTTTCCTTATATGGATATTCAGGTCACCGCATTGTGCCGACATCCGTCAGCAATCTGACGCTGCAAGCTGCCCGGCACAACGATCTCGCGTCGTGCCGGCTGTTTTCTTTGCACTGGAACCGGTTGTGTTTCCACTTGAACCGGTTGTATTTCTTTGTATTTGGGCCTGCCGGATTCTATTTGCGTGTATAGAACGCGATCTTGTCTTCATCCAGTGCGATGCCCAGGCCGGGGCCCTGAGGTATCTTCAGGGTGTAGTCGCTGTAGTCCAGTGGCGTGGCCAGAATTTCATCTTTGAGCAACAGCGGGCCGAACATTTCGGTGCCCCACTCAAGCCGGTTCAGCGTGCAGAACAAATGCGCCGCCGCGATGGTGGCAATGGAGCCTTCCAGCATCGTGCCGCCATACAGGGCGATATCGGCCGCCTGTGCAATGCCGATCAGGTCACGCGCGTTTTGCAGGCCGCCTGCCTGTTCTATCTTGATCGCAAATACATTGGCGCAATGCGCACTTGCCAGTGCAAACCCGTCCTGCACGCCTTTGAGGGATTCATCGGCCATAATCGGCACAATGCCCAGCGCCGTCAGGCGTTGCATGCCGGCCAGGTTTCTTTCATGGATGGGTTGCTCCACCAGTTCGACCCCGGCATCCGCCAGC
>DATGQC010000225.1:0-7982 GCA_035304425.1 Advenella sp. | reverse complement strand
AATAGCTGATCATCTGATCCTTCGGACCGCCCAGCAGCGCGGGCGTAATGTAATAGCCGATTGCTGTGATGAAGACCAGCAGGCAGCCGGCGCCAATGCCAGGCAGGGTCTGGGGAAAGTACACCGCCCAGAAACTGCGCAAGGGATGGCAGCCCAGCGACACCGCCGCACGCATATAGGTGGGCGAAATGCCTTTCATCACGCTATATAAAGGCAGGATCATGAACGGAAGCATGATATGCACCATGGCAATATAGACGCCCAGCCGGTTGAACACCAGCTGCATCGGCGCATCGATCAGCCCTATTTGAATCAGGAGGCGATTGATCAGGCCGCCGTTTTGCAGTAGAACGATCCACGCCGCCGTACGCACCAGCAATGAGGTCCAGAACGGCAATAACACCAGAATCATCAGCAGGTTGCTGGCGCGCGCCGGTAACCGCGCCAGCAGATAGGCCAGCGGATAAGCCAGCACCAGCGCCACCAGGGTTACCACGGTGGCCATCCAGAACGTGCGTAAATAAATGGCCTTGAAAATGCCCTGATCTGGCGGCGCCGCTGCAATGCTGCCATCGGGAGCCTGTCGGAGATCCAGCGCGGTCAGCAGATAGTATGGGGTTTGCGCGCGCGCATTGTTTTTCAAAATGCCCCAATAATCCTGATCAGACCAGCGCGGGTCGATCTGTTCAAATGCTTCCTGAAAACTGGGTGGGTCTATCTTGAAGGGCAGCCTGCGCGCAGTTTTGGCAATCAACGTGCGAAACCCCGCCCGCTCGAAATTGAGCCGCTGCATCAGCGGCCCCATGGCCTGCTCGGCCCGCGCCCGGGCCAGATCATCAGCCAGGGCACGGTACATATCTTCAGTTACCGGCGTACCCGGCTCCCACTTGTGCAGCGTCTTGACGGTGGCCGGCAAAAGCGTGACCACCTCGGGATTGGCCACGCTTTTGCCCAGAAAAGAAGCGATCGGCGCCACAAAGGCCAGCAGCAAAAATAGCAGCAGCGGCACAACCAGCCAGAGCGCCTTGCGTGGTCCTGTCATTATTTGGCAACCCAGGCGTTATAACGCTGCTCCAGGGAAACACCGTTGTCGATCCAGAAATTCACATCCAGTGCAATGGCGTTCTTTTCATTGTCCGGCGCCGTCGGCATATCGGCCAGGTATTTCTTATCGATCAGGCTGATGGCCTTTTTATTGACGGCGCCATAAGCGATATTTTCCGCATACACTTTCTGGGTCTCAGGCTTGCTGGCAAAGGCAATGAATTTCATCGTCTCTGCCTTGTTGGCGCTGCCTTTGGGAATCGCCCAATAGTCCAGATCGTACACGCTGCCGTCCCAGACCACTTTCAGATTTTTCCCTTCCCGGGCCGCCTGGGAGATCCTGCCGTTATAGGCTGAGGTCATGACCACGTCGCCAGACACCAGGTACTGTGCCGGCTGCGCGCCGGATTCCCACCACTGGATGTTGGGCTTGAGCTGATCGAGCTTGGCAAAGGCGCGATCCACCCCTTCCGGGGTCGCCAGCACCTTGTATACATCTTTGGGTGGAACGCCATCGGCCATCAGGGCAATTTCAAGTGTGTACTTGGCGCCCTTGCGCAGGCCTCGCTTGCCAGGATATTTTTTCACATCCCAGAAGTCGGCCCAGCTTTTGGGGGCGTTGTCCTTGAATTTGTCCGCATTATAGGAAAGCGCGACAGACCATACAAACATGCCCACGCCGCAATCCTTGTCGGTCGCCGCTTCGATAAAATCGGCCTTCTCGCCAATCACCCCCCAATCAATCGGTTCGAACAGACCTTCTTCGCAACCGCGCACCAGTTCGGGACTTTCCACTTCCACCGCATCCCAGCTAACACTGTTGGTATCTACCATGGCCTTGATCTTTGCCTGCTCGCCATTGTATTCAGCAGCCGTGATCTTGGTGCCCGTGGCCTGTTCATACGGTCCGTAATAGGCTTTTTCCTGCGCGGTTTTATTGTCGCCGCCAAAGGAGACCAGTGTCAGGCTATCGGCGGCCTGCACACTGCCCATGGCCAGCCCCAGACAGGCCAGGGCCGCCGTGCGCAACACCGCGGCTTTGAATGTTTTCTTTTTCATTTGTCTCTCTCCACATAAACGATTGTTATACCGCTGCCGTCTTCTCGATGGGATCCAGAAGCCGCACAAACTCATGATTCCAGCCCAGATCGACCGTATCGCCTACCGTTATTTTCTGTCGCACCTGCGATACCGGCTGTTTCACCACAAAATCAGGATCGCCGTTAATGACCAGTCGAACACGAACGTGATCTCCCAGATAAATGACTTCCTGCACCCTGCCCTGGCAGCGCACATCGGTGGAATTTTCCGCCGGATTAAGCGCGATGCGTTCGGGACGTATGGACACCGACACGCGGTCACCGACCTTCATCCCTAATTGTTGCGTGCCCTGGATTTGCATGCCGCTATCCAGGTTGACGGTTGCCTGGCGCACGCCGGCCTGCGTAATGGTGCCATGGGTGCGATTGTTCTCGCCAATGAAACCGGCGACAAAGGCGGTATCGGGCGTTTCATATATATCCTGGGGAGAGCCGATTTGCTGAACCATGCCGTCATGGAAGACGGCGACACGATCCGACATGGTCAGCGCCTCGTCCTGATCATGCGTCACATACACGACCGTAACGCCCAGTTCGCCATGCAGCCGCTTGATCTCCAGTTGCATATGTTCGCGCAACTGTTTGTCCAGCGCCCCCAGTGGTTCGTCCATCAACACCAGTTCAGGTTCAAACACCAGCGCACGAGCCAGCGCCACGCGCTGCTGCTGGCCACCGGACAATTGCGCAGGATAGCGCTTCTCCATGCCATCGAGCTGCACCATGGCCAGCGCGGTTTTGACTTTCTGCTGCTGGGTATCGGCATCGAATTTGCGCACCTTCAGGGGAAACGCGACATTTTCCTGGACCGTCATATGCGGAAACAGGGCGTAGTTCTGGAACACCATGCCGATATTGCGTTTGTGGGGCGGCAGGTTATCTATTTGCTCGCCGGCCAGTTCTATGGTGCCGGAGGTGGGTGTCTCGAAACCAGCCAGCATCATAAGCGTGGTGGTTTTACCTGATCCGGACGGGCCCAGCAGCGTCAGAAACTCGCCTTGCCTGATATCCAGGTTCAGGTGCCTGACGACCTGGTTTTTGCCATCGTAACTTTTGCGCACGTTTTTAAAACGCACCAGAGGATTGTTGTTATTTGCAGTTGCTGCAGACATAAGCCTTGCTTCTCCCAGTATCACTCATGCAGCGACAGGTCCCGCCTACGACGACCCCGCCACCAACCGGCGCATATCATTGTATTGCTCGTGGCAAGCGCGTCTGAAATATTTCAGATGTGCTTGCCGGGCCGCACCTCAAGCAACATGTGCAGCCCAGGGGGATCAGGTTCAGGATTGAAGCGACTGGTGGGTGGCATCCAGCGCCTGCGTAACCGCATCGACCAGTGTGTCCACCTGCTGGGCATTGATGATCAACGGCGGGCAGAACGCCAGGGTATCGCCGATATTGCGCGTAATGACACCCAGTTCCTGGAGCTTGCGGCCCACGGCCGTGCCCAGTTGTCCGGGGCTGGCCAATGCCGTTTTGGCCGCCTTGTCCGTCACCAGTTCAACACCCGCGATCAACCCCACGCCGCGCACCTCGCCCACCAGCGGATGCTCGCTCAATCCGGCAAGCCGTTGTTGCAAATGCGCGCCGGTCACAGACGCATTTTGTACAAGATTTCTGTCGCGAATGATATTCACGTTTTCCTGACCCACCGCAACCGCCACCGGATGACCGCCGGCTGTAAAGCCATGTCCCAGTACGCCCAGCTTGTTGCTTTCGTCTGCAATCGGATCGAACATGCGGCTATTGAGCAGGATGGCTGACAGCGGCTGGTAGGAGGAGGAAATCTGTTTGGATAGCACCATGACATCGGGCTTGATGGCATAGGTTTCACTGGCAAACATTTTACCGGTGCGCCCGAATCCGCAAATGACTTCGTCGGCCACCAGCAGCACGTCATACTTATTGAGCACTGCCTGGATTTTTTCCCAGTAGGTTTTGGGCGGCACAATGACGCCGCCGGCGCCCATGACCGGTTCCGCAAAAAAGGCGGCGATGGTGTCTGGTCCTTCCTTCTGAATCAGGGCTTCAAGATCGTCCGCCATGCGGGTGGCAAATTCTTCTTCGGTTTCGCCGTCCTTGCCTTCGCGCCAGTAATGAGGGCATGTCGTATGCAGGACGCGCTCCAGGGGCAGGTCAAAGCCTTTGTGATTGCCCGGCAAGCCGGTCAGGCTGGCCGATGCGATGGTAACCCCGTGATAGCCCTTATGGCGGGCAATGAGTTTTTTCTTTTTCGGCTGACCCAGGGCATTGGACCGATACCAGAGCAGTTTCATGACCGTATCGTTTGCCTCTGACCCGGAGTTGGTAAAGAACACCTTGCTCATGGGCACCGGCGCCAGGTCAATCAGGGTTTTGGCAAAACGGACAGCTGCATCATGCGTTTTGTGAGTAAACAAATGATAGAACGGCAGCGTCTGCATCTGGCGCATGGCGGCATCCACCAGGCGCTGCTCGCTGAAACCGACAGCAACGCTCCACAACCCGGCCATGGCTTCGATGTATTTCTTGCCGTTTTCATCTTCAACATAAATGCCATCGCCGCGGGTGATAACCAATGGTCCCTGCGAAGCATGCGTAATCGCGTTGGTATAGGGATGCATGTGAAAGGCGATGTCGTCACTGCCTTGCTGTGAAATTGAATTGCTCATTGTGTCTCCAATATCGGTTGCGTCTGTTCATGGTTATTATCCATGCTATCTGGCCGCTTGGCGAGTGCGCCGGCTGTTGTCCGGGAAATCACCAAAAGAACTGTCGCAGACCCGCACAGGCGAAGGCTCGGCAGCGTGCGATAGATAGTCGGCCGGCGGCCCTGGCCGCCCATGCAAATGCGAAGGCCGCACGGCGTCCCGGTGGATGTGCCTTGATAATAAGCTATGATTATCATGTTCATTATGAAATAACACAAATGGCATCTCTTTTAAGCGCTGCTTTCCTCCAACCAACAGAAGTGAAATATTTCCCATGTCCGATTTAAACTGGTCCTTCCCTTATCGTTCACAGAAAATGCCCGTTTTTGCCCGCAACGTTGTCAGCACTTCGCAGCCGCTGGCCGCGCAGGCCGGGTTGTCTATGCTTTACCGTGGCGGCAATGCGGTCGACAGCGCGCTGGCGACTGCGATCGCGCTGACGGTGGTGGAACCGGTCATGAACGGTATTGGGGGCGATCTGTTTGTGCAAATCTGGCATGAAGGCAAGCTTTACGGGCTGAGCGCGTGTGGCCGCTCTCCCGAAAAATGGACGTATGATCTGTTCAAGGACCAGCCCACGATGCCCGGCAAGGGATGGGGCACCGTCACTGTGCCAACCCAGGTCGCCGGCTGGCGCGCCCTGTCGGAACGATTCGGCAAACTGCCCTTCGAGGATCTGTTTGAGCCGGCCATACGGTACGCGGAACAGGGGTTCATGGTTTCACCGAACATTGCCCGTATCTGGGCTGCGCAGGGCGAAACCTGCAAGGACCAGCCCGGTTTTGCCCAGGCGTTTATGCCTGACGGCCAGTTTCCCACGGCAGGCCAATTGTGGCGGTTTCCCGAACAGGCAGCCACCCTGAAGGACATTGCCCAGACCCGGGGCGAAAGTTTCTACCGCGGCGCGCTTGCCGAAAAAATCATTGCCTTCGCACAGCAGACCGGCGGGTATCTGACTGCCGCCGACCTTGACAGCGCAGCGGCAGAATGGGTTGAGCCCATCAGCGCCAACTTCCGCGACCTGACGCTGCACGAGATTCCACCCAATGGCCAGGGCATTGCCGCCCTGATGGGGGTTGGCATACTGGATCAATTCGAGCTTGAATCCATGGGCGTAGACAGCCCCGATTTTTATCATGTGGGCATTGAGGCCATGAAACTGGCCTTCGCTGATCTGCACGAACATATTGCCGATCCTGCCCATATGACAATGACGACGGCAGACCTGCTGTCGCCTGCCTATCTGAAAGAGCGCGCCCGCCTGATCAATATGGAGAAAGCCGCCACGCCGGCCGCCGGCATGCCTGCCAGCGGCGGCACGGTGTATCTGACCGCTGCTGACCAGAATGGGACAATGGTGTCGTTCATCCAGTCCAATTATCACGGCTTCGGTTCCGGCGTGGTTGTGCCGGGCACCGGCATTGCCCTGCATAATCGCGGCTGCGGATTCAATGTTCGCCAGGGGCACGCCAACTGTGTCGGACCAAAGAAAAAGCCCATGCATACGATTATCCCTGGGTTTATCACCCGTCAGGGCGAGCCGCTGATGTCATTCGGCGTCATGGGCGGCAGCATGCAGGCGCAGGGACATGCGCAAATGGTGGCGCGTCTGGGGGCATTCGCACAAAACCCGCAAGCCATGAGCGATGCGCCGCGTTTCCGCGTAGAAAACGGCCCGATTGTATATCTGGAAGCGCATACGCCTGACGCTGTTATTCAGAGCCTGAAAGCGCGCGGCCACCGGGTAGACGTAGCGGCCGCCGACAGCCTCGAATTTGGCTCCGCGCAGCTGATTTATAAAGCCGAGCATGGCTACTACGCAGCGTCCGACTCCCGCCGCGATGGCCAGGCTGTCGGTTTCTGAAACAGCGGTGAACGACCAAACGGAGCAATGATGCCGGAGCCCATTTTTTCCCTGCAGCAAGGCGCGTTGCCCCTGCTCATTTCCATCCCGCACATGGGGACCACGCTGGATCCGCAGATCGCCGCGAATTTCACGCAGGTGGCCGGGTTCGTGGATGATACCGACTGGCATCTGGATCGGCTCTACGGATTTGCCAGGGATGGCGGCGCCTCTGTGCTGACGCCGGTCTATTCGCGCTATATCATCGACCTGAACCGCCCGCCCGATGACGAGAATCTGTATCCGGGCCAGGACACCACCGGCTTATGTCCCGTAGACACCTTTGACAAGGAGCCGCTCTATCTGGCTGGGCGCGAACCGTCTGAGCAGGAAAAAGCGCGGCGCCGGCGGTTGTTCTGGGAACCCTATCATGCGGCGCTGCAAGCAGAACTGCAGCGCATCAAGCAGGAACACGGGTTTGCCGTTCTATGGGAAGCGCATTCGATCCGTTCCGAAATCAGCCGGTTTTTCCCCGGCAAACTGACAGACTTCAATTTCGGCACCGCCAATAACCAAAGCGCCCACCCGCAATTGTGTGCCGTGCTGGCGCAACAGATCGAACAGGATGGGCAATTTACCGCAGCGGCCAATGGTCGCTTTAAGGGCGGTTATATCACCCGCCAGTACGGCAACCCAGCCGAGCGCATTCACGCCGTTCAATTGGAGCTGACCCAGATTGCCTATATGGAGGAGTCCCGGCCCTTTGCCTACGACGAGGCCAAGGCTGCACGGGTCACGCCCTTGCTGCAACAGGCGCTGGAAACAACGCTGCGCTACGCACAAATGTAACCCCCATGCGTGGTGCGAGCGGGACTTTCCTCTATGACACCCGAAATAACCCGCAACCAGCAAGCCTGGCTTGCTGCAAACAACAAGGGGCGCCCGCCGGACGCCCCTTTTCATACCGCGGCCAAAGAGAGCGGTACCGTTTATTCTCCGTCGGCTGAAGCCTGCGCCAACAGTTTTTTACCCTTGCGGCTGAATTTGCGCAGCAGCACGGGTAGCAGCACCACGGCCGCCGACGCGATCCACAGGCCGATTGAAATATTGCTCTGAACCAGGATAGTGACGTCGCCATTGGTAATGGACAATGCACGCCGCAGGTTTTGCTCCATCATGTCGCCCAGCACCACCCCAAGCACCAGCGGCGCCATGGGAATTTCCATTTTGCGCAACCAATAGCCGATCACGCCGACAATCACAACCATCATCAGATCAAAACTGCCTGCATTGATCGCATATACC
>DATGQC010000224.1:0-9566 GCA_035304425.1 Advenella sp. | reverse complement strand
AAAAAAGACAGATAAGATTACGTCGCGCTGCACTTTTCGTGCCCGCTCCCGTGAATCTTTGAACCCTAATCTTTGATACCTGCTTTGTTAGCGCCGCAAACCAGTCTGAAAGCTACAGCCTAAAAGCTATCATAAGAGCCCCTGCTACATACAAGCCCTTACTACATATAAAGCCTATATAAAACCTCTATAAGCCCCTATAAGCCGGCCAAACCGTGAACCCAACTACAGTGGTTAGCCTGTGACTATAGCATTGTGCGAGCCATTTGGCAAGAAAACTGAGTGGCAACGAACAAAAAAGCCACGCTGAATCAATCATTTATGTCGGAAATTTGCGACAGGGCCGTGCGCCGGGGGACCGGACGCCAACGTTCCCCTTCCCCAGGATAAGGCGGATGATGCGCCAAAGGCGCCTGATTTGATTATTAATGCAGCACAAGGACGTTGAGCCGGCAATGGCCAGCGATAACCCGCGGCCTGTTTGCACAAAACTCGGGTCATACGGGTTCGCCAACCTCTGCCGGTCGGCCTTCCATGCCGGCTGCGTGTCTGCATCGATGCGCAGACCCACCGGCGCCCTGGTCCGCGCCGCTTTTGGCGGCCCCCGGGGCCGAATCATGTCCTGTGCCGTTTGCTCACCAAATCGCTCCGCCAGGAATTCAGGAAACGGGCGCGGCGCTGGCCGTACCAAGCGCCATAGTCCGCTACGCCGCGAAAGATGGGGCTCGCATGACGATATTGCGTCTGTTTTTCAACGGGTCACAGCGGATACCCACTATTTATTGTCCGATGTATCAGGCGCGTCATCGGCGGGAAGGACCGGCACTTGGGCTGCTTGTCATTGTGGCCGGTAGTCGATCAGTTTGACCAGATCACGAAGCTTGCTGATTTCCGCTGTCCAGTAAGCGTTGCTTTCTTGCGCACTCATGGGCTGAGCAACAAGCCGACCTTCCTGTTCCAGTTTTTGCCGGACCTGCGAGTCCAGCAACGCGGTACCGATCGCTTTGCGCAGCGCATTTTTCTCAGGCTCTGGCGTACCGGCCTTGACGAAATAGCCACCGCTAATCCGATAGTCCACGTTCTGCACCAGTTTACTTTCCCTGATCAAGGGGATACCCTTGAGCGCCTCCGGCACTTCGTTGCTTAGCGCAGATACGATTTTGAAACGCCCCTGGGCCTGCTGATGGACCATGGCAACCGTGAAGGGCAAAATCGCCAGATCGACCTGGCCGCCCGCAACATCGGTCAAAGCGGGCCCGCCCCCCTGGTATGGAACGTGCTGGAGATGTAAACCAAGCTCTTTGGTCAACCGTTCGCCAATCATATGATAAAGAGACCCGATTCCAACTGTTGCGTACGTCAGCGGGGCATGGTTTTTTTGCTGTGCCAGCCGCACCACGTCATCCAGCGTATTCACATCTAATCCGCGTCGAGCCAGGACAACCAGCGTCGCGGTGGTGATGGGCTGCACCAATTCAAAGTCCTCCGCTTTGAATTTGACCGATTTGTTGATCAGTGTTGGCAGGATCAATTCATTCGGGGAGCCATGAAAAATCTGGTAGCCGTCTGCGGGCAGCTTCAACAACCGGTTGGCTGCAATGACCCCTGTCGCTCCTCCGATATTTTCAACGATCACCGTTTGACCAATGGCTGCTCCTATCACATCGCTGAAAATACGAGCCGAATAGTCACTGGCCCCACCAGCCGGATAGGGCACAATCAAGGAAATCGGCTTTTTGGATGGGTATGTCTCTTCTGCGTTCACTATGCTGCCGTGAGTAACGGCCAACAAGGTCAGCGCAGCAAAAACAACGAATCGAAAGGTGAGCGAAGCGGAAAAAATGCGCAAGGCCGAGGTTTTCATGAAGTCTCCAGACTGGATATTGTTGAAATTAATGTCAGATTCAAACGGTTGGACGAACCTAGAATATCCCCGCGTCTGATGGACAATCAATGACATGGCATCCACAGAAATCATGCGAAAACGGCAACAATTGAAACGACTATTGTCCGCCTGACTGCGCCTGGTCCATATGGCTGACCAGGTGATGGAGCAAAGACTGCTCGGCAGCAGAAAGATGCTTTCCGGCGCGCGTCACAATGCCGATGCTGCAACGGTTGAACAGGGGATTAGCCATTGGCAGCGCGACAACGTCCGTCATGTTGTAAACCGTTGCGAAGACGCCGGAACAAAGGGCATACCCCAAATTGGCGTTGGCGAAATGCCAAAGCGCCCGGTAGGATGAAGTGGTCAGCACATTCCTTAACGCGACCTGCTCGCTCAACTCCGCTGCCTTGATATATTGGCTCAGGCCAAAGTGTTCATGCAGGGTGGCGCCGGCATACGGAACAAGATCGACCAGCGTCAAAGGGCGCTGGATGAGTGTGAGCGGATGGTGTTTATGAACAATGGCCTGGATCGGATTGGTTGGTCGACTCCCATGAACACGAAGTCGAACATCGTTAAACGGCGTATACAGCAAGGCAATATCAATACGCTCTTCCAGCAGATCAGCGGAGTTTTGCGCAACGCTGCCAACGGTGAGATTAAGCGAGATATTGGTATGCTCTCGCATATAGTTGGTGATGACTGGATGAAAATACATATCCAGCATGCCTTCGCCGACGCCGATATTTATATGCCCGCGTTGGGCACTGTGGATCTGCTTGAGCTCGGCGTAAAAGCCGTCCAATAGCGCCATTTGCTGTCGCGCATAGGAAGCCAGCAATTTGCCTGTTTCCGTTGGCTCGATTCCACGCCCCTTGCGCTGCAACAGTCGCAGCCCGCTTTCGTCTTCCAAGAGGGCGATCGAACGGCTGACCGACGACGGATCGACATCAAGCACGTCCGCGGCGGCCCGCACCGATCCCGAAACCACCACTTGCTGAAAATATTGCAAACGCTGTGCATTGAACATTTTTTTCATCATTTATTCTCAATGTCGGGCCGTACCGGGTCGGCTGTGTTGTGAGTGCGCAGTCAGCGTATTACCGGCTGTCTGTTGCATTTTTCTCTACGATTCTATTCGATCACTGTCATTGTTGTAAATCGCCGGACCATGGAACAATTGGCTTGTTACGCCCCCCAATCAATCCGACGAGCAGAAACATGACTATTTCACACTTGATATCTCCTCAATTGCAGCAACAAATGACGCACTGGCGGCGTGATATTCATGCCCATCCCGAAACCGCATTCGAAGAAGTCCGTACCTCGGGACTGGTTGCAGAGGCGCTCACGAAAATGGGTATAAAAGTGCATCGCGGACTTGGCGCGACAGGTGTGGTCGGCACCTTGACCAATGGAACCGGGCCGACGATCGGACTGCGGGCGGATATGGATGCGCTCCATATGGAAGAAAAGGGCGACCTGGCTCACGCTTCCCGGCATCAGGGCAAAATGCATGGATGCGGCCATGATGGTCACACAGCCATGCTGCTTGGCGCCGCACAGTATCTAAGCGAGAATCGGGACTTCAACGGAACGGTGCATTTTATTTTCCAGCCTGCCGAAGAAAATGAGGGCGGCGCCAGGCAAATGGTAGAGCAGGGACTGTTTGATCTATTCCCCTGCGATTCGATTTACGGCATGCACAACGTACCGCAAATGGCGCTGGGGACCTTCGGCATTCGCTGCGGCCCGATGTTTTCGGCTTCCGACTTCTTTGAGATTCGGATCACGGGAAAAGGCGCGCATGCGGCACACCCCCAGGCAGCGGTTGATTCGATTGTCGCCGCTTCCAGTCTTGTGTGCGCTCTGCAAAGTATCGTCAGTCGCAACGTGAATCCCCAGGATGCGCTGGTATTGAGCGTCACCCAAATCAGCGCCGGTGACACATGGAACGTCTTGCCCGACGATGCGCTGATCCGTGGAACATGCCGGTCTTTTACCGTGCAAACGCGCGCACTGGCGCGTAAACGGATAGAAGAGATCTGCGCCGGCATTGCAAAAAGCTACGGAACGCAGATCAACGTGAACTATATCGAAGGCTATCCGCCGGTTGTCAATGCAGAAGCGCCCACGCTGGCTGCCATCACGGCAGCGCAGACGCTGGTGGGCAACGCAGCGGTAAATACCGATATGCCGCCAAGAACCGGTTCAGAAGATTTCAGCTATATGCAACAACAGTGTGACGGCGCTTATATTATGCTGGGGTCGGCAAAAGGAGAAAATGACCCGCCTGTGCATAATCCCTATTACGATTTCAACGACGATGCGCTGCAATATGGCGCGGGCTATTGGGTCACTCTGACAAAACAACTGCTGAAATAAGGGGTGCGCCTCCATTGTGCGGACATGACGTCGTTTGCCAGCCGACCGGTAAGCGCAGACTATGTCAACGTGCGCGCTACCGGCGCGGATATACGGCGCAAAGCCTGTGTAAACGGCCGTTTTTCCGCGACACATGTTCTGGCGGGGCAAACGATGCCGCTATAAGCCCGATTACTAATCGACTGTGGCGCCATCGGGCGCCACAGCATCTCAATGCAGCTCCCCACACGCGCTACAGCCCCGCGGCTGCCCGAGCGCAACGCGCCGCAGCCAGATCCCAGGCGGCGCAACCTACGGTCTTGAACATGATGGGGCGGGAATAGTCGATGTCGCTTTCAATCGCTTGCGCCAGGGTGGTCACTTCGCTCCAGTCCTTTTTGGCCTGAATGTAATCGCCGGCTTCGTGCTTTGCCCCGACCAGATCATCGACATAACACACGCTGTTCATTACCGTTTCCGGCGCCACCTCCACCATATGCGAGCGAAAGGCCCCCACACCGATAATCAGGCGTCCGGCCAGCGGCGGCGCATGATATACCGGCTCAACGGCCGTCGTCAGCGTAATGACCGCATCAAACTGCTCCGGCAACTGGTTCAGATCGGTCACTTGCAACCGGATGCCCAGGCCCGCATGGCGCTCGCAGAAAGCCTGCGCCTTCGCCCAGGATTGGGCACGTGCCGCAATATGCACGGTGGCCTCTGGGTACAGCTCGGCAATGGCCTGCACATGACCATCAGCCTGGCTACCAGCGCCAATGATCACAATGGTGCGCGGCTCATGGGCCAGAAACAGCTGCAGACCCGCCATGGACAGCGCAGCCGTGCGCCTTGCCGTGACGGTGGGTCCGTCCAGCACAAACAGCGGAACGCCGGTGGCGCTATCGAGCACCGATACCACGCCCTGTATGGTGGGACGATTCTGCGCAGGATTGTCTGGCAGCAGGGAAATCAGTTTATGCGCGCAAATATCCTGGGCGGTGCAGGGCATGGAAAGCAACACGCCGTCCTTGCTGCCGGGCACCGGCAGGACCTGGCGATCGGGACTGTGGATCTGCCCCTGCGCATATTGCAAGGCGGCATCCAGAATGTGCTGGCGCAATGGCCCGAAAGCGATCAACTGGCGCGTTTCTTCGGCACTGAACACACGTGGCGCCGGACTATTCATTTGCTTCTCCTGATTCTGCCTCGGGGCGCTGAGTCGCCATCCAGAGCACTTGCGCATCTTCCTGGCTGACGCTGATGCAGCGATGCCCCATACGGCTGTCGATATAAAAACTGTCGCCCGGTCCCAGTGTCGCCGCGGAATAAAATTCCGTATGCAGTTCGATTTCGCCGCTGATCACATAGACAAATTCTTCACCCTCATGGCGATTCCAGTCGGCAAAGTCCGTCAGATCCCGGGCCGTGATTCGCGTGAGAAACGGCAATATCCGCTTGTGCGAGAGCTGCGAGCACAGTAATAAATGCTCATAATACCGCGTCCTGTGCACCTTGCCCTGTCCGGCTCGGTCCACAACGCAACGCCCTGCCCCCATAGGCTCGCGCGCCGGCGTAAACAGCTCGGAGACATCCAGCGACAGCCCGATGGCCAGCTTTTGCAACACGTCATACGTGGGCGACATCAGTCCGTTCTCGATTTTCGAGAGCGTTGAGGCCGCGATGCCACAGGCCCGGCCCGCCTGCTCCAGGGTCAGGTCATTGGCCTGGCGCACGGCACGCAGGCGCTGCATCAGCGGCGTTTCCTCGCGGGTAGCCATCCTAATGGCTTCCCAGATAAGCGTCGCGGATTTCCGGGTTAGCCAGCAATTCTGCGCCGGTTCCCGTCATCCTGATTTCGCCGGTTACCATGACATAAGCCCGGTCGGCCAGCTTGAGCGCGTGATTGGCATTTTGCTCGACCAGAAAAATGGTTTTACCGCTTTTGCCCAGCTCCCGGAGCACCGAAAAGATCTGTCGCACAATCAGCGGCGCCAGTCCCAGGCTGGGCTCGTCCAGCAAAATCATGTCGGGCCGGCTCATGAGCGCCCGGGCGATGGCCAGCATTTGCTGCTCGCCGCCCGACAGCGTCCCGGCGCGCTGATTGCGCCGCTCTTTCAGACGCGGAAACAGTTCGAACATATGCTGGCGATCTTCGTCCAGATGCGCATCGCCAATGGGCAGGGTCCCGATCATGATGTTCTCCTCCACGGTCATTTTCGGGAAGATGCGGCGACCTTCGGGCACCTGCGCAATACCCTGGGTGGCAATCTTATGCGGCGGCAGGCGCAACAGATTGTTGCCTTTGTACAGGATCTGGCCGGTGCGCGCCCGCGGCGTGCCGAAAATCGTCATGAGCAGGGTGCTTTTGCCGGCCCCGTTGGCGCCGATGAGTGTGACAATTTCGCCCGGATTGATATGCAGCGACACGTTTTTGAGGGCCTGAATCTGCCCGTAGTAGGAGCTCACATCCCTGATCTCAAGAATTGGGGTGTCTGCCATGCTTAATCCTCCACTTCGGTGCCCAGGTAGGCAGCGATTACCACGTCGGAATTGCGAATGTGTTCCGGCGTGCCGGCGTCAATCACCTTGCCCTGATCCATCACAATGATATGCTCGGAAATCTCCATGACCAGGCCCATGTCATGTTCGATCAGCAGCACAGTCACGCCATGCTCGTCGCGCAGCTTGCGGATGAGCGCTGAAAGCTCCCGGGTCTCGCGCGGATTCAAGCCGGCGGCCGGTTCATCCAGGCAGATCAGGGCAGGGTCGGTACACATGGCGCGCGCGATTTCCAGGCGGCGCTGGCGCCCATAGGACAGTTCGCCAGCCAGCCGGTTAGCGTCTTCGGACAAATTGACGATCTCCAGCCACTCAAAGGCGCGCGCCAGACTGGCCTCTTCCCGATCGGAAAAATCCGGCGTGACCAGCAACCCGGAAAACAGATTGCGATTCTGCTTGCGATGCTGCGCCACCAGCAGGTTTTCCAGCACGGTCATATCCTTGAACAGGCGAATATTCTGGAAGGTGCGGGCGATACCGGCCCGGGCAACCAGATACGAACCGCCGGTGACCTTGCGGCGCAGCAGCTCGCCGATTTCCACTTGCCCTTCGGGCTGAGTCAGATAGATATGTCCGGCCGTAACCGTATAAAAACCGGTGATACAGTTAAAGACCGTGGTTTTGCCGGCGCCGTTGGGACCGATCAGTGCAGTGATCGACCCCCTGCGCACATCAAAACTGACATCATTATTGGCAATAATGCCGCCGAATCGGCGCGTCAGGTGTTGAACCGACAGTATCGCGTCCTCTTTCATGTCCTGCGCCATTATGCCACCTCGCTTTTTCTGAATACGGATCGTTTCGGTCGCAGCAGGCCGTTGGGCCGCCAGATCATCATCAGGATCATGAGCAGACCGAAAAGAAGCACGCGATAGCCGGCAAATTCGCGCAGGAATTCAGGCAGCAGCGTCAGCGTAAAGGCGGCAATGATCACGCCGATGGATGACCCCATGCCCCCCAGAACCACGATGGACAGAATCAGCACCGATTCGAAGAAGTTGAACGATTGCGGGCTGATGAATCCTTGTGCCGTGGCAAAGAATACGCCCGCCAGGCCGCCGATCATTGCGCCCAGCATGAAAGCGGACAGCTTGACCGTCACATGGTTGATACCCAGCGAACGGCAGGCAATTTCATCTTCACGCAAGGCTTCCCAGGACCGTCCGATAGGCATGACGCGCAACTGGGTAAAAAAGCGCAACGCAATCATGCTGATCACGAACAGCAGCAGATAGACAAAAAGATAACGGTATTCGCTGCTGTAAGGCAAACCGAAAAAGTCATGGAACGGCACTGCGTCACCACGCGCCCGACGCACGAATTCCAGATTGAAAATGGTCGGGGCCGGAACCGATGCGCCATTGGGACCGCCAGTGAAACTGATCCAGTTGACCAGGACCAGACGGATGATTTCGCCAAAGCCCAGCGTCACAATGGCCAGATAATCCCCGTGCATCTTGAGCACAGGAAACCCCAGCAGCCCCCCACATAAGGCAGCCAGCAATGGCGCAAGAAACAGTGCAGTCCAGAACCCGATACCGAGATATTCAGCGCCCAACGCCAGAAAATAGGCGCCGACCGCATAAAACGCCACGAAGCCCAGATCAAGCAGCCCCGCCAGTCCTACCACGATATTCAGCCCCAGCCCCAGCAATACATATACCATGGCCAGGGTCAGGTTGTTGATCCAGCTTTTGCCGAACCAGCCGAAGTAGAAGAACAACAGCGGCAACAGCAACCCGACCAGAAACAATACCGGCAGCGCCCCCTTCCAGGGATGCCTCTTGCCGCGACGTTTCGGGATACGCACGCCCATGGCAATCATGACAAACAGCACGACCAGCACCAGGGCGATACCAGCGCCCCGGTAGATGATGCCGGACAAGCCCAGCGCCAGAAACAACGCCATCAGACCGCCGCCCCAGAGCAGCACGCGCATCAGGCGCTTGCCGCCATCGGCATATTCATCTTCCACCTCGACACCGTGTTCCGTCTTGATGAAATTCTGAATGAAATTCTGCCCGGTCTGCGTCTGCGCGCCCACCGATACGAAAAAGCGCACAAAAGCGACGATCAGACCGATAGCCAGCCCGTTCAAAAAGAACGGACTGCGGAACCAGTCCAGCGTGAAAGAATACTGCTTGAGCACGAAATTGGTAATCGGACTGAATACCAGCATGGTCAAGATGCCGGCAACCACAGCGTCGCGCAATGAATGGCCAAAATCGATGGTTGAGGTTTGCGTGGTACTCATTACACTTTCTCCACGGCAGGCCGGCCCAGCAGGCCACTCGGTTTGAAGATCAGCACCAGCACCAGCACACTGAAAGAAAACACATCCTTATAGTCGCTGCTCACAAAGCCGGCGAACAGCGATTCGAGCACACCCAGGATCAGCCCTCCCAGCATCGCGCCGGGCAATGATCCGATTCCGCCCAGCACCGCCGCGCTGAACGCCTTGATGCCCAGAATGAAGCCGATATGAAAATCGAAGGAGCCGTAATTGAACGTGACCAGTTCGCCGGCCACCGCCGCCATCACGGAACCAATAACAAATACAGTTGAAATAATCCGGGTGGTGTTGATGCCCAGGATGGTCGCCATCTTGCGATCCTGCTCGACCGCCCGGCATTGTCGCCCCAGGCTGGTTTTCTGAATCACCCAGGTCAGGATCATCATGGCAATGAAGCTGACGATCACAATCAGCAGATCGATATAGCGAATCTGGAAGAAGCCGGCATCAGACCCGATCGTG
>DATGQC010000223.1:0-9660 GCA_035304425.1 Advenella sp. | reverse complement strand
TATTGTGATTGCTGCGGACACGCTTGTTTTCGTTTGTCCGGAAATCGCATTTAATATGTATCCCGGCGTGGTGCAGGCAGCCCTGGAGATGAAAACAGGTCCGGCGCGTGCGCGCCAGCTCTGTCTGAGTGGCGAGGCATTGCCGGTGGGCGAAGCAAAGCAATTGGGACTGGTGACGGACGTGTTTGCCGACGACGAATTTGAGGCTGCGGCCGAGCAGCGTCTGGCGTATTTTGCCGCCCGTTCCGAAGCCTTGCTGATGGCGCGCAAAGCCTGGCTGTTATCGGTTCCGGCAGACTCGCTCATGAGAAAAATCGGCATGCTTGAGCCGTTATTGCATCAGAACTTCAGTCATGCGGGTGTGCAGGAGACGATAAAATCCTATCTTGCCCGATTGCGCACCAAGGCGACGGGGTAGCCCGGCGCGTCTTTGGCCAGCCGTGTTTGCGTGTTGCTGGTTTTCATGTCACAATTTTCCATCTTCCATATGCAGAGAAACTCTCTAGATTCAGAATGACAACCGAGCCACCAGAAAAACTCGTCGGGGCGCTTGTCGGCGGCCTGCGGGTTCTCCGCTATCTCAGCGCCGCGCCGGCAGGCGTGGGTGTGACCCGTGTTGCACGCGATCTTCAGCTTAACTCCAGCACGTGCTATAACTTTCTTAAAACGCTGGTGCATGAGCGATTGGTGACGTTTGACGAAAGCACTAAAACCTATTCGGTGGCGCTCGGTCTGGTCGAATTGGCCAGGGGCGTGCTTGAACAAGGTTCTTATGTTCGCCTGATTCACCCCTATCTACAGCGCGTAGCGCACCAGCACAATATCACCGCGACGCTTTGGCAACGCACAAGCAATGAAAGGGTGGTCTTGGTGGATCGTGCCGAAAGCGACAGTTCGGTCCGTGTTCACATGAGCGTGGGTCAGCGCTTGCCTATGTATATTGCAGCGCTTGGACGCTGCATGGCCGCCAGTTCGGGCCTGAGTCACGAGGAACTCAAGGTGCGTTTTGACGCCTTGCGATGGGATGATAAACCGAGCTTCGACGAATATCTGGCCGAGGTCGAACTGGCCAGAAAAAAAGGTTACGCGATTGATTCGGGCCATTACGTCAAGGGCGTCAGTACCGTTTCAGTGGCCGTGCTGGATGCATCAGGCAAGCCCCTGATGGCCATTAGCGCTGTCGGCTTTTCCGCTCAGCTCAATAGCGTCGCGTTACGCAAACTGGGAGAAGAGTTGCGTCGCATTGCCGGTGAAATCACGCTGGCGCTATCGGGTGGTCGGACGGCTTGATGCTGTCGGATTGCCACGCCTTCCGTCTTGTTTTGATCGTAATAACGAGCACTTAGCCGTTATCGCCTGTGACGTCCTGTCAGCCCGGCAGTAGGGCTGTGGTCAATTGCGCCGCTGTCCCGACAAACCTCTAACGCGCGCAACGCCTGCATGTCTTGTTCAGGAGACAGCTGCCGCGCGCCCTTGCCATATGCGGCGCAAAGCCATGCTGGCGCCAGATTATTTTTCATTATTTTTCGCGGAAAAGCACTTGTCAACATGATCGCATTTGCTATATTATGACCAATAAGTAAATTTACTAACTGTTCGGTTAACAAACTGGAACTTCGATATCCGCTGCCGCCGCTGATAAGCAGGATGCAGATGATGGCAGGCCGTTGTTGGGTGTCCCGGCCGGGGCCTTTTTGAAGGAGACAAGATAGTGGCTATAGCCAATAAAGAATATCTGCTGGACGTGTATCGACGCATGTTGAGCATCAGACTCGTGGAGCTGCGGCTGGGGCGGCTTTTCGCCGATGGCGAAGTGCCCGGCTTCATTCATTTGAGTGTCGGTCAGGAGGCAGTTGCCGCGGCAATGGGGGTCGTGCTCAGGCCGGACGATACCGTCGCTTCGACCCATCGCGGTCATGGACATGCGCTTGCAAAAGGAATCGACATTACGACGTTCTTTCTCGAACTCATGGCGCGTGCCGAGGGCATTTGCCAGGGACGCGGAGGTTCGATGCATGTGGCCAATATGTCCATTGGCATGTTGGGCGCTAATGCGATCGTCGGCGCCAGTATCCCGATTGCTCTGGGCAGTGCCCTGGCGCATCAGGTCCGGAAAACCGATGCTGTCGCTGTCGCTTTTTTCGGCGACGGCGCCATGGCCGAAGGCGTGCTGCACGAAAGTCTGAATCTGGCGTCGCTCTGGAAGCTGCCGCTGTTGTTCCTCTGCGAAAACAATGGCTGGGCGGAGTTCTCGCCGACGCACAAGCAGTTCGTTGCGCCGCTGAACAAGTTGGCAGATGCTTTTTCCATTCCTCATCGTAAAGTCGATGGCAATGATGTGCTGGCAGTGATTGACGCGGCACAGGCGGCAGCAGACAGCATGCGCGCCGGCAACGGTCCGCAGGTGCTCGAGTGCATGACGCACCGTTGGCGCGGGCATTATGAAGGCGATCCGCAAAAGTATCGGTCGGGCGAAGAATTGGCCGGTCTGGAGGGGCATGATCCGGTTGCGCTGTTTGAATCGGTTTTGAGCAAGAAGGGCGTCGGCAAGGCGCAACAACAGAAAATACGTCAGGAAATCGAGGCTCAGGTCGAAGCGTCGGTCGAGCAGGCCCGCAAGGGCAGCGCGCCCGACTGGGAAATGGCCTGCAATGACGTATACACCAGTACAGGGGAATACTGATATGGCTGAACTGCGTTTCGCCCAGGGCATCAACCGCGCGTTGCGCGAATGTATGGAGGAAGATCCGGCGGTCTTTCTATTTGGTGAAGATATTGCGCAGGTGGGGGGGCCGTTCGGGGTCACGCGCGGTCTGCTTGATCAATTCGGGCCCGATCGCATTCGTGATACGCCGATTTCCGAAGCGACCATGGCCAATGCCGCTGTTGGCGCCGCCCTGTCAGGCCTGAGGCCGGTGCTGGAAATCATGTTCATGGACTTCATGACGCTGACCATGGATGCATTGGTCAACCAGGCGGCCA
Source organism: Advenella sp. (assembly GCA_035304425.1). GTDB lineage: Bacteria > Pseudomonadota > Gammaproteobacteria > Burkholderiales > Burkholderiaceae_B > Advenella. The sequence continues at coordinate 6,678 of DATGQC010000223.1, read as the reverse complement.
AGGCGCGCTTCATGTTCGGCGGCCAGACCAGTGTACCGCTGGTGATTCGCACGCCGCACGGTGGCGGCATCAGCGCCGGGCCACAGCATTCCCAATGCCTGGAAGCCTGGTTCGCCCACATCCCGGGCCTGAAAGTGGTTTGTCCCAGCAACCCGGCCGATGCCTACGGCCTGCTCAAGGCAGCCATACAGGATCCCGATCCGGTCGTGTTTGTCGAAAACAAGGCGCTGTATGCAATGAAAGGAGACGTCGCTGACGATGCACCATCCATTCCGCTGGGAACGGCCAATATTGTCAGGCCGGGCAAGGATGTGACGCTGGTGACTTATGGCGCATGCGTACATAAGGCGGCGCGCGCCGCCAGCACGCTGGCAGATGAAGGCATCGACACGGAAATCGTCGATCTGCGCAGCATCCAGCCCTGGGATGAACAGGCGGTGCTCGCGTCCCTGAAGCGCACACACAGATTGCTGATTGTGCACGAGGCGGTGGAAGCCTTCGGGGTGGGCGCCGAGATCGCTGCGCGTATGGCTGAGGCCGGTTTTGACGAACTGGACGCCCCCATTGTACGCGTGGCGGCGCCCTTTGTGCCGGTACCCTTTGCGCCGGCGCTGGAGGCGCAGTATCAACCGCAAGAGGCCGACATTATCGCCGCTGCGCGCAAGCTTTGCGAATAACCAAAGGAGACAACATGAACGAATTGAGCATACTGACCGACATGCGCGATCATGTGGGGATTGTGACCATCAACCGTCCCAAAACGCATAACGCACTGGATGTGCCAACGCTGCTTGAACTGGAAAAAGCATTCATCACGCTGGAGGCAGATCCACAATGCCGCGTCATTGTCATCACGGGCGCCGGCGAGAAATCGTTTGTGGCAGGCGGCGATCTGGTTGATCTGAATTCCCGCCAGGGTCTGGCGCATTATCAGACGTTCGCTGAAACCATCCATCGGGTTTTCAGGCGTATTGAAACAAGCGACAAGCCCACTATTGCTGCCGTCAACGGGTGGGCGCTGGGCGGGGGAACTGAGTTGCTGCTTTGCACGGACTTGCGGGTTCTGTCTGATACCGCCACGATTGCCCTGACCGAAATCAATCTTGGTCTGTTCCCGGGCGCGGGCGGCACGCAACGCATTATTCGCCAGGTGGCGCCTTGCGTTGCCAAGGAAATCATGTTCACGGGAGGGCGCATCAACGCCACCGAGGCGGTCCGCATCGGCCTGGCCAACCGCGTGGTGCCCCGGGACGAACTCATGAGCGACGTGCTTGCCCAGGCAACGCAGATTGCCGGCAAATCGCCGCTGGTTCTGAAGCTGCTCAAGCGTACGTTGCGCGACGGCGCCGACATGCCATTGGCTAATGCGCTGGCGCACGAACAGGCGATGATCGGTCTGGTGCTTGATACGCAGGATGCGCATGAAGGCATGGGGGCTTTTCTCGACAAGAGAGAAGCCCGGTTTACGGGACAGTAGCCAATGACGACATTCAATGATTTACTCATGCCAAAGCTGGGTCTGACCATGACCGAAGGCATGCTGGTGGAGTGGAATGTGTCTCCGGGAGACCGGGTCACGACGGGTACGACGCTGTTTGTGGTGGAAACGGACAAGGTCGCCACGGAAATCGATGCCCAGGCCGATGGCGTCATGGGCGACATTCTTGTTCAGGCGGGGGAAACCGTGCCAGTCGGCGCGATTGTCGCACGCTGGACCGGACCGGGCCAGGGGCTGGAAGCGGCTCCTGAGTCCGCTGCCGCCGCGGGGACAGATCCTTCCGGGGACACAATGACAGCCCCCGCATCGGGCGCAGATGCGCCGTCTGCACAGCACGGCAACGCTTTGCATACGACGCAGAACCCGGCGGGCAGCGTCGCGAGCCGAATTGTCGCGACCCCGCTGGCGCGCCGTCATGCGCATGAAATGAATCTGGACCTGGCCTCAGTAAAAGGTACCGGTCCGAAAGGAAGAATCAAGGCCAGCGATGTGCGGGCGGCCCGGGCGCGTCCTCAGCCGGACACGGGCGCGCAGAATCGAAGCGGGAGCGGCCCATCCCTGACGGTGACCGGTGCGCAGCCGGTTGCGCCGAACGCATTGGTGCAGTCCATGGCTGCCCGGATGGTGCAGGCAAAACAGGTTCCCCATTTTTATCTTGCCGTTGAGGCCGAAGTGAGCGAATTGCTGGCCTTACGGCGGCGCCTGAACCAGAGCCCGGCATCGCAGAAGCTGACCCTGAACCACTTTGTGGTCGCTGCAGTGGCGCGATCGCTGATGCAGCATCCCCATCAGAACCGGATATGGACCGATGACGGCATCGTGCAGCTCAATAGCGCGGATGTCGGAATGGCGGTGTCTACCGAACGCGGTCTGATGGCCCCGGTTTTGCATGGGCTGGACCGTGCGGCGCTGGATGAAGTGGCGCACCAGGCCGATGCCCTGGTCGAACGGACGCGCTCGGGCAAGGCGGTGCGCGCTGACCTGGAAGGCGGCGCCATATCGGTTTCCAACGCAGGTATGCACAACGTTACGTATATGACGCCCATCATCAATCCGCCGCAATCGGCGATTCTGGGTGTAGGCAGCATACGGGAGGTGTTCCGGCCCGATGCGCAGGGAGCGCCGACACTCAGGCGTGAAATGGGACTCGTGCTGGCTGCGGATCATCGATTGCATGACGGCGCCAGCGCCCTTCAATTTCTCAACGGCGTAGTCGGTCTGCTGCAGGACCCATATCGCCTGTTACGTCACCCAGGCATTCATAAAGGATAATTACATGGATTTTTCACTCTCTGATGATCAGGTTCTGATGATGGATACGGCGCGCCGTATCGGAGAAAGCTTCGGCCTGGAGTACTGGCAGGAACAGGATCGCAATAAGGCGTTTCCAACTGCATGCTGGCAGGCCATCTGTGAGGCGGGCCTGGCTGGCGCGGCCTTGCCGGAAGAGCAGGGCGGATCGGGGCTGGGCATGCTGGAAATGGCGCTGATTGTCGAAGAACTGTCGGCGGGCGGGGCCGGGTCGACCGTAGGACAACTATTCATGATCAATCCGATTTTTGGCGGTGTGTCGATTTCCCGGTTTGGCAGCGATCAGATGAAACGTGAGTTGTTGCCCGACCTGATCGCCGGAAAGACCAATTTCTGTATGGCGCTGACCGAGCCGGATGCAGGCACCAATACCCTGGCGATGAAAACCTTCGCCGAGTCCGACGGACAGGACGGATGGGTGCTGAACGGCCGGAAGATCTGGATCACGGCGGTAGACTGTGCTCAGAAGATGCTGGTGGTGGCGCGTACGAAAAAGCCATCGGAAAACGCAAAGCCGACAGACGGCATCTCCATGTTCATCATTGATGTGGAACGCGAAGGACTCAGTTATTCACCCATCGAAAAAGTGGGCACCCAGACCTTGAGCGCATGCTCGGTGTTTTTTGATGATGTCCGTATCCGGCCGGACGAACTGGTGGGCACGCTGGATAAAGGGTTTCGCGAACTGCTGGATGTGCTGAACACGGAAAGAATCGTGACGACCGCCGGGCTGGTGGGCGCCGGCAGACTGGCGGAGAAACTGGCCGTGCAATATGCGAACGAGCGCCGGGTCTTTGGGGCAAAACCGATCAGTTCGTATCAGGGATTGCAGTTTCCCCTGGCCCAGTCGCACGCTGAACTGCAATGCGCGCGCCTGATGAATCTGAATGCCGCCCGTTTATGCGACCTGGGCCAGCCGTATGGCAGCCAGGCCAATATGGCCAAGCTGATCGGTTCCCAGGCGGCAACGCATGCGATTGAACAGAGCATGCAAATGATGGGCGGCATGGGCTATGCCCGCGAGTTTCACGTCGAGCGACTGTGGCGTGATGCGCGTCTCTTCAAGTTTGCGCCCGTGTCGGAAGAAATGATACTGAACTATATTGCGGTTCATGATCTGGGCATGCCCAAATCATACTGAGCAGACAAAACCCGAACATGAGAAGCGCAGATCGCTTGACAGCGCATCATGCCGTTCCAAGGAGACCTCCATCATGCTGAATCTCAGCACATCCATTGCCTATCATGCGAACCGCTCACCCGACCAGGCTGCGCTCATCTATTGCGATGAGGCGATTACCTACGCGCAGTTTTACGACCGTATTCTGCACAGCGCGGCGCTGTTGAAGTCCCGGGGCATCGGCAAAAACGACGTGGTCGCGCTGTTCATGAAAAACAGTCCGGCCTTTCTTGAACTGACCTTTGCAATCAGTCATGTGGGCGCGGTTTTTCTGCCGATCAATTATCGTCTGGCGCCAGCCGAGGCCCGGTTCATCCTTGACGATGCCGGTGTGAAACTGCTTTTTGTCGACGACGAGTTTACCGAGCTGATGAAAACAGGCGTTCCGGCCATAAGCGTGGATGCCTCGGCGCAGTTGGATTCGCGTCTGCTGGGTGAGGTCACGGCAGCCGTGCCTGAAGCGGAACAGGTGATCGAAAGCGACCTGGCGCGACTGATGTACACATCGGGCACCACATCGCGGCCCAAAGGCGTGATGCATTCCTACAGCAATTTGTACTGGAAATGCGTGGATCATGTGCTGGGGCTGGAACTCAATTCCCGTCACCGGCTTTTAGTGGTGGGGCCCTTGTATCATGTTGGCGCGTTCGATCTGCCGGGTATTGCGGTACTCTGGGTCGGCGGGACAATGTGCGTGCACCGGGAGTTCGATGCCCTGGCGGTGCTTGCATCCATCGATCGTCACCAACTCAACTGCGGCTGGATGGCGCCGGTTATGCTCAGTCGCGTACTTGCCACACCTGAAGCGGCCGATTTCGATCTCGGCACATTTGAATGGTGTATTGCCGGTGGGGAGAAAACCCCCGAATCACGTATCCGCGACTTCACCCGCGTCTTTCGCGCAGGTCGCTTCATCGATGCCTTTGGCATGACAGAAACATGCAGTGGCGATACGTTGATGCCAGCCGGAAGAGAGCTGGAGAAAATAGGCTCGACCGGGCGCGCCACGGCTCATGTTGAAATACGCATCGCCGACGACCAGGGCCAGTGGTTGCCAGCCAATACCAAAGGGGAAATCTGTATTCGGGGACCCAAGGTGAGCAAAGGATACTGGAATGCCCCTGAAAAAACCGCTGAAGCGTTTTTTGGCGATTGGCTGCGCAGCGGCGATGTCGGGTATCTGGATGATGATGGATTTCTCTATATTACCGACCGAACCAAGGACATGATCCTGACTGGCGCCGAGAATGTCGCTTCCAGTGAAGTTGAGGCGGCGCTGTATCAGTTGCCGCAAATCGCCGAAGCGGCTGTGGTTGGCGTGCATGACGAAAAATGGGGCGAGCGGATTGTTGCCGTCGTCGTACTGGCGCCCGGCGCAACCCTGACATTACAGGATATCGATCAACACTGCCGCAAGACACTTGCCCGTTTCAAAGTGCCGCGCGAACTGAAAATCGTCTCGGCGTTGCCGCGCAATCCGTCAGGCAAGGTGCTCAAGCGAATCCTGCGGGATCAGTATAAAGACGAGCGGGACGGCGCCTGATCGTCTGCCTTCCCAGGCCGGCCGTCGCAGTCCGTCATCGCCATTGACGATGTATCGCACAACCGCCCCAGGACAACCCCGCGCGACGCGGTCACCGCGAATGCCGGCGCCCCGTACTTATTTTCATAGGATTTGAGTTGAGATGACATCCGCTATAAAAACAGATTTGCTTGTTCTCGGTGCCGGGCCGGGCGGCTATACTGCGGCCTTCCGCGCGGCAGATCTGGGACTTTCCGTTGTCCTGGTCGATAAGCGGGCGACGCTAGGCGGCGTGTGCCTGAATGTCGGCTGTATTCCGTCCAAGGCGCTGTTGCACTGCACCGGCGTCATGTCGGCGGCGTCCGCCTTGAACGCCATGGGGATCGATTACCCTGCGCCTAATGTCAATTTGCCACGCCTGCGCGACTGGAAACAGACGCTTGTCTCAAAATTGTGCGCGGGCCTGACCGGGTTGGCTGGAAAACGCAATATTCGCGTGTTGCAGGCAGAGGGTATGTTCAGCAGTCCCCACCAGCTGTCGCTGACGGACGGCACAACGGTCAACTTCCGTCAGGCGATCATCGCAGCGGGCTCCAGGCCCGTCAAACTGCCGGTCTTTCCCGACGATCCGCGCATCATGGATTCAAGCGGTGCGCTGGAACTGGAAGATATTCCCGAAAGTATGCTTGTCGTCGGTGGCGGCGTGATCGGACTGGAACTGGCGAGCGTCTATGCTGCGCTGGGCGCACGCGTCAGCATTGTCGAGATGGCTGATAAGCTGTTGGCCGGCTGCGATGACGATCTGGTAAAGCCGTTGGCGCATCATTTGAAATCACGCTGCGAGGCAATCTGGACGGGCACGCGAGTGCAGTCCGCCAAAGCGACGTCAGCCGGCATCCGCATTGTATTGGACGGTCCGAAGGCGCCGGCTCCGCAAATATTCGACAAAGTACTGGTCGCCGCCGGTCGTCAGCCCAATGGCGACCGGATCGGCGCCGGGAATGCGGAGATACACGCCGATGAACACGGATTCATACCGGTGGACCGTCAGCAGCGTACCAATCAGGCGCATATATTTGCCATTGGCGACATCGTCGGGCAACCCATGCTCGCCCATAAAGCCAGTTATGAAGGTAAAATAGCGGCCGAGGTGGCGGCCGGCCTGAA